>JAIEQO010000210.1 GCA_019747655.1 Gemmataceae bacterium
TGCCATCAGGGGGCTCACGCCCCCCGCTCGCCGAGATCAAAACTCGAAACTCCGAACTTGAAACTCGAAGCCTCCTTACTGGTACAGCCCGAAGTCGAGGGCGTTGGCCAGCGTCTGGCCGACCCACCACGCGCCGCTCCGCCACTTGGTATGCACCTTCACCACCGCCAGTTGCCCGGGCTTGATGGCCGCGTCCGGGTCGGCCAGTTGGACCTCGACCAGGTACGTCTGGGCCAGCGGGACGAGCTGGTTCGGGTCCTCCGACGGCTTGACCGCCAGCGGCCCGCCGCCCCGCTGGGTCAGTTGGATGGGGACGTTAGCCGCGTTCTGGGCCGGCAGCAGGCGGACCCGCCCGGCGAACTCCCGGTCGCTCCGCCCCTTGACGTAGACCGTGGCCGGCAGCTCCCCGCCGGCCGGCAGATCCTCCTTCAGGACCCGGAAGTGTTGAGGGTCGACCGGGACCCGGACCAACAGCCTGGACGGGTCGCCGACCACGAACACCGGCCGGTCCTGGGTGAACCCGCGGTCGAACAGCTTGCCGACCTCGTCCTTCTTGGGGGCCGTCTCGACCACCCCGGCCCGGGGGGCCCGGACCTCGGCCAGCCGGGCCTTGCGGGCCTGGAGCTGGCGGACCTTGCCCCCGGACGTTTCCGCCCGCATCTTCACCTCCCCGGCCTGCTGGCGGTAGGCGGCCAGTACCTCGTCGTCGAACTCCCGCCCGTGGTCCCGGACGGCCTGCTCCAGGTCGTCGGCCTGCCGCCGGTACTCGTCCCACTCGTTCTTGGTCTTCTCCAGCTCGACCTCCAGGGCCTCGCTCTTGAACCGGGCCAACAGGTCCCCGGCCCGAACGACCGTCCCCGGCCGGGCGGCCGGCTCCAGGTCGACCAGCCGGGCCGGCTCCTCCAGGGTGACGGCCAGGGCGTCGGCCGGGTCGACCACCACCAGCCCGGTCTCGTGCACCCGGGCGACCGGGAGGGGGACCAGGAAGAACGCCGCCACCAGCCCGGCCGCGACGGCCAGGGTCACGTACACGCGGGGGGCCTTCATGTCGGGTAGCCGTCCTCTCTGGCGGATGTTCTTGATCACCTTGTACGTCGGCCAGACGAAGATCGAGGCCAGCGACATCACCGCCAGCATCTGGCTGAGGATCTTCAGCTTCGGCCCGAGGAAGTCGGCCAGGAACCACAGGATGCCGAACATCACCACCCACCGGTACACCCAGCTCCCGACCGCGTAGACGACGAACAGGACCCGCCGGAACGGGGCCATGTACGGCTCCGGCTGGACCTCCACCCCCAGGCACTTTTCCAGGAACAGGTTGTTCAGGTAGCGGTTGGCCTTCTCCCGCAGGTTCGGGACCTCCATCCAGTCGGCCAGGATGTAGTACCCGTCGAACCGCATCAGGGGGTTGGCGTTGAACACCACCGTCGACACCGAGCACAGGACCATCACCGCCAGGGCGATGTTGTTGGCCGTCGGGTAGGCCGGGGTGTACCACCAGACGAACGTGGCCGCCGCCGCGATGATGAGTTCGACGTAGATGCCGGCGAAGCTGATGATGATCCGCTTCCACTTGTCGGCCAGCGTCCAGGCGTCGGTCACGTTGCAGTACAGGGCCGGCGAGAGGCACATGAGCAGGACGCCCATCTCGTGGCACTCGCCCTTGAACGCCTTACAACTCAGGCCGTGGCCGAACTCGTGGATGACCTTCACCACCCCGAGCGACAGCCACATGTACATCACCGAGTTCCAGGTGAAGAACTCCTGGTACGCGGGGAGCTTGGCGTAGAAGGTGTTGAAGTGCAGGGTCACGTGGACGGCCGCGCTGAGCATGAACAGGACGCTCAGCACGAAGAACGGGGTGGTGAACACCCACCACAGGTACTTGTACATCCAGGTGAGGACCCGGTCCGGGTCGAACACCGGGATCTTCAGGTACAGGATGTTGGAGGCGGCCGCGAACCGGCGGAGCCGCCGCTGCTTGGCCCGCCGCTGGAACAGGTGCTTGCCGGCCCCGGCCGTCTCGTGCTGGACCAGCCCGGCGGTCACGAGCTGGCGGGCGAACCCCTCCAGGTCCTGGTGCTCCAGCCGCTGCGGCTTGAACTCGTCCTCGAACCGGTCCCGGACCTGCTCCATCGTGTTCGTCCCGTCGAACAGGGAGAACACGAAGTACTCCTGCCGGTTGAACCGGTAGTACCGCAGGCAGACCGGGTCCTTGACGACGTGGAACGTCTTCCCCTCGTACTTCTGCTCGAAGTGCTGCAAGTCCGGCCGGACCTTCAGCCGGACCTGCTTCCGCCGCTCGGCCGGGCTACTCAGGCTGGTGGTCAAATCGGTCGACATGTCAGTTTCGAGTTTCGAGTTTGAAGTTTCGAGTTGAAAGGCCGGGGCGACGCGGTCGGCGCCGGACCCGGCCCTGTGGTGGGGGTCGGTTTTCCAACTTGAGACTTGAAACTAGAAACTCGAAACTACTGTTCCGGGTTGATGATGACGGTGGCGACCGACCGGTCGAGCAGTTGCAGCTCCCGGTTGTCCATCTCGACCCGGACGGTGACGTACCGCGGGTCGGTCGAGTCGACGTTCACCACCTTCCCGGTGTACGTCTTCTTGGCGTCGGACGGCGGGTTCCACAGGTGGAGGGTCCCCTTCTCGGTCCCGACCGCCAGGAACGGGACCTGGGCCGACGGGCTGAACGCCGCCGCCGTCACCCCGACCCGGTACGGGGTGTACAGCCGGGCCGCCTCGGTCCCCCGGCCGCCGGGCTCCGGGACCGTCCACACCTGCAAGCCACCCTTCAGCTCGCCCTCCCCGCCGGCGGTGACCAGCAGGGAGTCGTCCCGGTTGAACAGGGCCAGGGTGCCGAACACGGCCGTCGGCCCGCTGTTCTGGACCTGCCCGGCCGTCCGCTTGTCGGCCAGCCCGACCAGGTCGAGCCGGTTCTTGTCCTGGTCGAAGACCACCCGGCTGCCGTCCTTCGTCACCCCGAGGACATCCACGGCCCCGGCCCGGTGGTCGACCGTCTTGCTGACCGCCGCCCGGTCGGCCCCGAGCTTCCACACCTTAATCGTCCGGTCCTTGCTGGCCGTCACCAGCGTCCCCTGGGGGGTGAAGCTGAGGGTGGTGACGGCGTCCCGGTGGTCAGCCGGCAGGGCGTACAGCTTCTTCCCGTCGGCCGCGTTCCAGACGAACACGTCCCGGCCGGCGGCGGTGGCGAAGTACCGGCCGTCCGGGCTGAACGCGACGGCCCCGACCGGGGCGGCGTGGGCGTCGGCCATCTCCCGCGGCTCGGCCGGCAGCTTGTCCGGGTTCGACAGGTCCCACACCCGGACCTTCCCGTCGTCCCCGCCGGTGACGGCCAGGACCGGCTTGGCCACCGGCGGGCTGCACGCCACGCTCCGGACCGGGACCGGGTGGGGGAGGTTGCCGGCGATCGCGCCCTTGACCACGTCGAACACCTGGGCGGACCCGTCGGCCCCGGCGGTGACCACCAGCGGGCGGGCCGGGTCGGCCGTCACCGCCACCCCGGTCACCTCCTGCCGGTGCAGGTTCACCGTCCGGGCCGGCGGGAACGTCCGGGCCGGCTCGACCTCGACCAGGAAGTCCTTCCCCTTCTCTTTGCGGGCCCGCTCCAGCCGGGCGATGATCGGCCCGGCGTACTGGACGTCCAGGTTCCCCTCGATCCGGACGGTGTCGGTCGCCTGGACTTCGAGAATCTTGTCCCCGGCCTTGACCGTCTCCCCGGGCCGCTTGGCGATCGACCGGACGAACCCGTTCACGCTGCTCTTAATCCGGTGCTTGCCGAGCATGACGTTGGCCTGGTCGTAGTCGGCCTCGGCCTTGACGATCGACTGCTCGGCGTTGGCCTGGTTCTCGATGAACCGGGTCAGGGTGATCCGGTCCTGGAGGAGGTCGGCCAGGGCGCTGGCCCCCTTGCCGAGGACGTTCTCGGACAGCCGGAGCTTGTCCCGGGTCAGCTTGACCCCCTCGGCCGCGGCCTCCAGGATGTTCTTGGCCGCCGCCTTGGTGCTCACCGCCGCCTTGATCTGGGTGGTCACGACCTGGTCGTCGAGCCGGCCGATGACCTGCCCGGCCTGGACCCGGTCCCCGTCCTTCAACAGCCGGTACTTCGGGACCGGGTGGGCCGGGTTCCGCTTCGCCTCCTCCACGTCCCGCCAGTAGTACACGCACCGCGAATCCTTCGGGTCGATGGCGTCGTCCAGGACGGCCAGGAGGTCGATCTTCCCCTCGACCTCGGCCCCGACCTGTTGCCGCTCCTCGAACCCGACGGTGCAGTTCGGGATGACCAAGGGCTCGACCGCCTGGGGCGGGGGGGGCTGGATCGGCACGTCCGGCTTCTGCGTGTAGAGCGGGTCCCCGACCGGGGGGTCCGGCTGGTCGCCGGGGGGGGGCTTGGGCGTCGGGATCGACCTGCCGCAGCCGGCGGCGAGCCCGACGGCGGTGACCAGGGCGGCGGACAGGAGCGGATTGCGGACGCGCATGGCGGTCCTCGCGGTACGGGGAACGGGGTTGTGGCGCGGGGGCCGGGGCCGGCGGCAGCTAGCCGTGGGTCCACCGGCAGGTTTGCGTGAAGCAGTGTTTAGTGTGGGAGTGTTTAGTGTTTAGTCGGAAGCCGTCTCGGTCTACGACAAAACACTAAACACTCCCACACTAAACACTGCTTAGAAGAAGAACACCACCTTCTCGTAGAACCACTCCCAGACGCCGTGGAACAGGGAGTACCCGAGGGCGTGGTCGCCGCACCGGACGCGGGTGCGGACCTCCAGCCCGGTGACGAACTGCTCCCGCGGGACCCGCTGGTCCTCGGGGATGTCGTCCAGGTTCATCTTGACGTAGGCGGTCACCACCGGCTCGTTCTCGTCGTGCTCGTCCTTGTTCGGGACGGCCTCGGCCCCGAAGTCGTCCTGGTACAGCCGGCCGAGGAACCGGTCGTCCGCCATGCTCGCCAGGAGCACGTCCACGTCCAGGTACTTACGACCGGCCGCGTCGACCTTGTGCATCCCCGGCTTCTCGAACGCCCGGGCGATCTGGCCGACGTTCCGCTGCGGGACCTTCAGCTCGATCTGCCACGTCCCCTCGACGTTCCCCAGCCGCAACAGCGGCTCGCTCGGCCGGACCGTCCGGCCGAGGATCGCCTCGCGGGTCCGGTCGTCGTCCAGGACGGTCCACTTGCTGGCCCCGGCCGGGCGGCGGAGCTTGGGGTCGAACTGGTCGGCCTTGGCCAGGAAGTACCCGGGCCGGTTCGGGTCGAGGTTGTACTCCCTCTCCATGAACTGAAGCGTCTTGGTCGTGCTCTGGACGGTCAACCGGGCCAGATCCTGCTTGGTCTGGATTTCCAGCCGCCGCTCGGACGGGAGCCGGGCGTCGGCCAACATCTGGGCGGCCGACCGCTCGGTCGCCTGGTTCTCCCGGAGCTTGCCCTGGAGCGCCTCGTACTCGCCCTTGATCTGCTCGCTGTACAGCTCGACGACCGGGTCGCCGGGCAGGAGCTTCTGCCCCGGCTTGGCCAGGAGGGCCCGGACCTGCCCCTCGGCCTTGGCGTACACCTTGTTGATCTCGTCCGGCTGCATGTGCCCCTTGGCGTCCATCCGCAGGGGGTACGGGACGAGGATCATGGCGGCGGTCGAGAGCGCCAGCCCGACGGCCGCGGCGGCCGCGTAGAACCGGCCTTTCCCGCCGACCCCCTCCTGGACCTTTGCCAGCGGCCACCAGAGGAACTTCAAGGGCACCCGCTTCATCTCGGCCGCGTTGTACAGGGCCGGGGCGGCGTGCTTGGCCACCACGTCCAGCCGCTGGATCATCGGCTCCGGGTCGTCCGGCGGGTTGAAGCTCTCCAACACCAGGACCGACCGGGCCGGCTTCGACTGGTCCTTCTCCCGCTCGTCCCGGATCGGCTGGACGACCAGCAGCTTCGGCTGGCTCTCGGCCAGGTACTCGTCGAGCGTGTGGGACACGTCCGGCGGCAGCCCGGGGTCCTTCTCGCCCTTGAAGGTGAGCGTCTCGCCCCACTGGAGGACGGCCTCCATCAGGCGGCGGAGCCGGCGGACGTGGGTGCTGGCCTTCTCGACCACGTCGGCCCCGCTGACGGCCTCGACCGTCACCTTCTTGCGGGCGTGGCGGACGCCGACGCACAGCCGGTCGCACTCGGCCAGCTTGCGGCCCTCGTTGGCGACGTGGTAGGCCACCTCGGTCGGGCTGAGGGTGGTATGGACCAGCCGGGCGAACGTCTCGACCTGGGAGAAGGTCCGCTCGACCCCGGACGCGGCCCGGGCGTTGGAGAACTGGTGGTACTGGCTGGCGTACCCGGCCATCTGGAACGCGTAGTTCAGGAAGGTCGGGTAGATGCGGGGGTCGAGGGACGGGTCCTGGAACACCTCCAGGACGCCGAGGGCCTGCTTCTCGGGGGTGACGATCGGGGCGAACAGGGCGAAGTAGTCGGTCAGGTTGGCGGCCGGGACGCTGGCCCCGTCCGGGGTCGGGGGCGGGCCGCCGGCGCCGGGGGCGAGGCGGTCGTTCGGGGCGAGCATCAGCGGCCGCGGCGGGGCCGACGTGAACACCTGCCGGAGGACCTCGTTGTGGCACTGCCGGCCGCCCCGGCGGTTGTCCAGCCCGACCTTGTCGAGGTCCTTCTGGCAGGCGATCTGGAGGAACCCCTGGGGGGTGCGGAGCCAGACGGCCCCGGCCGGGGCCTCGATGGCCGAGAGCGTCCGGTTCAGGAATTGCTGGTAGAAGTCGGCCGGCGGGAGGTTCGACCCGGCCAGCTTGCTGGCGGCCTCGAACGCCTCCTCGATCGGCCGGCCGTACCGGTCCCGGGGGCTCCCCTTGTCGGCTTTGTCGGACATGGACGCCGCGGCCTCGGGCTTGGTCGGGGTGGGTGTCACGTCAAGACCTCGGTCGGCGACGGGGACGGTACGACCGCTAGATTCAGTATAAGCATAACGGCGGTTCGCGCCGGGGCAAGCGGGGATAGGTGGCGGGCCGGCGGCCGGCCGCAAAGCGGTGCCGGCTGGGCAATTGGCACAACCCGGGACGCCGGTTAGATGGGCCCGGCAGGCCCGGGATGCACGATTTCCGGCCCGGACGCGGGCCCGCCACCTTACCAAGCGACAACGGGATCGGAAACACGTCACCGGTGCGGGCATTTTACGCCCCGCCCGGCCGGACCGGTCACTTGCCCGGGTGCTGGCTTTCCCAGGTGAGGATGTGGTGCATCAGGTCGCCGGCCTCCATCCCGGTGGCCGGGAGGGGCCACTGGAACCGCTCGGCGGCGGCGAGCTGGGTGGCGGCCCCGCGGCCGCCGGGCTCGTTCCAGAGCTGGACGAACCGGCCGATGGCCCGGCCCCGCCGACAGAGCCGCCGGACGCAGCCCCAGGCGTCGGCCTCGGTCCGGGCGGCGTCGGCCAGTAGCTCGGTCCAGTCGGCCACCCACTCGACCAGCATCTTAGCCTCGATGTCCCCGAGCCCGCGGGTCAGGGCCTCGTCCCGCAGGACGTGGCGGAGCAGCGGGTCACACGGCGTCGGCATGGACTCCCCCGGGCGTTCCCCGGCCGGCGGCGGGGTTCCCCCGTCCCGCCCCGGCCGCTGTCCGTGTCCGTCGTCTGGATGCTTGTCGGGGGGCGTATATCGTCCCATCCGCGCGGTCGCAAGCGAACCTCCCTCACAAACCCGGCCGGGCGTTGGCGGCGGACCGGCGGCGGCGTAATCTGGGGCGAACTGGATGGGACCCGCCATGTCCGCCCTCTCCCGCGCCGTCGCCTGGCTCCTCGCCCGGGTGCTGTACCGGCTGAGCGTCTATGGCCGGGACCGTGTCCCGCGGGCGGGCGGCTGCCTCGTCCTGTGTAACCACGCCAGCTACGCGGATTGGTTCGTCGTCCGGGCCGCCCTGCCGCGGACGCCGGCGGTGGTGATCGACGACCCGGAGCCGTCGGACGACTTGCTGCGGCGGGCGGCCGACGCCCTGGCCGCCGGCCGGCTGGTGCTGATGTTCCCCGAAGGCCGGGTGACCCGGACCGGCCACATGCTGCCGTTCGGCCCGGCGGTCGAGCGGCTGCTGGTGCTGGCCCCGGCCGACGTGACCGTCATCCCGGCCGGGACGGACGGGCTGTGGGGCGGGTGGTTCAGCTACCACGCCGGGGCGGCCTTCCGGAAGCGGCCGCGAGCCGTCCGCCCGTACGTCGGGGTGCTGTTCGGGTCGGAGACCCCACCCCCTAACCCCCTCCCCCAAAGGGAGAGGGGGGACCAGACGGCCGGCTTGACTTCCCCTCTCCCTGTGGGGGAGGGGGCCGGGGGGAGGGGTCGGCTCGGGTCTTCCTCCCCCTCTCCCTGTGGGGGAGGGGGCCGGGGGGAGGGGTCTGTCTTTTCTGCCCCCAACCTCCGCCTCCTCGTCCAGGAAGCCGCCGCCGACTGCGCCGTCCGGCAGAGCGACTACGCCCCGCTCGTCCACCGGGCGTTCGTCCGCAACGCGGCCAAGTTCCGCAACCTGTTCCGCCCGTGCATCGTCGACAACGCGGCCGGCGAGCGCATCCTCAGTTGGGGCAAGACCTACGTCGGGGCGGCCTGCGTCGCCCGCTACCTGGGGCCGAAGGTCGCCGCGGACGCGAACGTCGGGGCGTGGCTGCCGACCGGCCTCGGCGGGGCCCTGGCCAACCTGGCCGTCGCCTTCCTCGGCAAGGCGTCGGTCAACCTGAACTACACGGCCGGGACCGACGCCGTCCGGTCCGCGGTCCGACAGGCCGGCGTGAAGCTCGTCGTCACGTCGAAGCGGTTCTTGCAGCGGGTGCCGCTCGACCTGCCGCCGGAGGTCGAGCGGGTCTACCTGGAAGACGTGCTCGAATCCGTCACGAAGGGCCAGCGCATCCGGACCTTCCTCTCCGTCCTCCTCCTGCCCGGCTGGGTGCTCGACCGGTGGGTGTGGGGCTTCGTCCGCCACAAGCCGGACGGCACCCTCACCATCGTCTTCAGCAGCGGTAGCACCGGCGAGCCGAAGGGCGTGGTGCTGACCCACCGGAACGTCGGATCGAACGTGGACGCCGCCGTCCGAACCATTCAAATCCGGCCTGACGATATCCTGTTCGGCGTGCTGCCGTTCTTCCACAGCTTCGGGTATACGGTGGCGCTGTGGGCGCCGCTCGTCGCCGCCGCCACGGCCGTCTACTACCCCGACCCGCGGGGGGCCCGGGAGGTCGGGGAGATCGTCCGCAAGAACCGGGCGACGCTGATGCTCTCGACGGCCACCTTCCTCCGCTTCTACCTCCGGCGGTGCGACGCCGGCGACTTCGCCACCATCCGCCTCCTCATCTGTGGCGCCGAGAAGCTGCCGGTGAAGTTGCAGGACGAGTTCCGGGCCAAGTTCGGCATCCTCCCCCTGGAAGGGTACGGCTGCACCGAGCTGTCGCCGGTCGTCTCGACCAACCTGTTCGACACCACGGCCGACGGCTTCACCCAGGTGTGCAACGTCCGCGGGACGGTGGGCCAGCCGCTGGCCGGGCTGTGCGTCCGGGCGTTCACCCAGGACACCCGGGAGCCGCTGCCGGCCGGCGAGGACGGCGTCCTGTGCGGCAAGGGGCCGAACGTGATGGCCGGCTACCTGCACCAGCCGGGGAAGACGAAGGAGGCGGTCCGGGACGGGTGGTACTCCACCGGCGACGTGGGCCGGATCGAGCCGGAGGGGTTCATCCGCATCACGGGGCGAGTGAGCCGGTTTGCGAAGATCGCCGGCGAGATGGTGCCACTGGAGCGGGTCGAGGAGGAACTGCTCGACCTGTACGGCGGCGGCGACCGGGTGTTGGCGGTGGCGGCGGTGCCGGACGAGGGCCGGGGCGAGCGGGTAGTAGTGCTGGTGCTGCCGGACGCGGCCGGCCGGCTGCTGGAGCTGCTCGACGGCCTGGCCAAGCGTGGCCTGCCGAACCTGTGGGTGCCGTCCGCCCGGGACGTGTACCCGGTCGAGAGCCTGCCCTTGCTGGGCAGCGGCAAGCTCGACCTGAAGCGGGTCGGCGAGCTGGCGAAGGAGATGGCGAGCGGGGGGCGTCAGCCCCCCGAGGTGCCGCGATGACGGGCGAGATCAGCTACGACCTCGTGATGGACGACGACATAGACTTCGTCGAGGGGTGCTATCGGCTCCCCGGTGGGTGCTGGCAGGTCGTCATCGTTTCGCGGAGCGATGCGGCCGAACCGGAGATCGTGCCGGAGTGCTGGGAGAGTGGTGTATCGGGCATAGCTGTCCGGTTCCCGCGGGCGGAGCGATTGAACCGGGAGGCCGTCGAGCGGGTGCTGTCGGCGGCGCTCGGGGTGTCGGAGTGGGTGTTGGTTCGGGGGCCGGATTCGATGCAACTGAGGTGAAAAGTTGCCCGACGCTCCCGCGTCGGGCTACGGACGGCGGCCCCTCCGGGGCGAGAACCCGACCGGCGCCACCGCCGCGGAGCGGCCGGCGTCCGTAGCCCGGGGTGGGAACCCCGGGGCGGTTTACGATGAACCTTTCCAACTGCCGCGTCGTGCTGGTCCGGCCGCACTACGCCGGGAACCTCGGGTCGGTCGCCCGGGTGATGGCCAACTTCGGCTTGGCCGACCTCGTCCTCGTTGCCCCGTACTGCTTCCCGACCGACCCCGAAGCCCGCCGGCTGGCCACCCACGGGCTGCCCGTCCTCGATGCGGCCCGCATCGTCCCGGAGATCGGCGACGCCCTCGCCGACTGCACGCTCACGCTGGCAACGTCCGGGCTGACGGCCGGGATCGCCAAGCGGGGGATGATCGGCAGCCCGGCCGAGCTGCTGCCGCGGGCCGTCGAGGCCGCCGCGATCGGCCCGTTCGGGCTGGTGTTCGGCCCGGAGCCGCATGGCCTCTCCAACGACGAGATCGGCCGGTGCCACGGGCTGATTCACATCCCGGTTGACCCCGAGTGTCCGTCGCTCAACCTGGCCCAGGCCGTTACGATCTGCCTCTACGAGTTGCGGAAGGCGTGGTCGGCGGCCGAGAACGCCGGCCGGGGCGTCCACCTCCCGGCCCAGTCGCCGCCGGCCCCGCACGCCGAGCAGGAGCGGGCCTACGAACACCTGCGGGAGGCGTTAACGGCCGTGGGGTTCTTGTTCGGGACGCGGGCCGACGCCCTGATGCACGCCGTCCGGCAACTGATCGGCCGGGCCGGGCCGACCTCCCAGGAGGTGCGGCTGCTTCACGGGCTGGCCCGGCAGCTCCTGTACGTCGCGGGGAAGCGCGACCACCCGGGCGAGCCGGGCCGGGAGCTGCCGCCGGCGGCAGACCGATAGGTGGGGAGAATGGCGGGGGTGTATGGGAATCGAACCCACTGGCGGCGTTGTTCACACCGCCCACAGGTTTTGAAGACCAGGGCCGGCACCAGCCGTGCAAACACCCCCGAGACGCCCTGGTCATTGTACGACCGGCCCCGGCCTCACGTCCCCTTCCGGGCCGGGGCGGCGTGCCGCTGGAGGTCCTCCAGGTCGACGAACTCCAGGGCGTGCATGTGGGTCGCCTCCAGGTCGACCGGGCAGGCGACGCCCGCCTCCAGCGACTCCTTCCAGCGGGTGATGCAGACGCACCACCGGTCGCCGGGCTTGAGGCCGGGAAAGCCGTAGGCCGGGAACGGGGTGGACAGGTCGTTGCCGATCGCCTGCTGGTGGGCCAGGAACTCGGCCGTCACCCGGCAGCAGATGGTGTGCAGCCCCTCGTCGTCCGGGCCGGTGTTGCAACAGCCGTCCCGGTAGAACCCGGTCAGCGGGTCGGTCGAGCAGGTCTTGAGCGGCCCGCCCAGCACGTTCTTCGCCTTCGCCATGACTCCCTCGGGGTCGGGGTGCAGTCCCGGTCAGGTCATCATAGCCGCGAGCACGGCGGCGCGGGCGGCCGGGTGGTCCATCAGCCAGGTGTGCAGGGCCGGGACGAGGACCGGCCGGTCCTCGTCCCGGATGGGGACTTCACCCACGGCCACGACGCCGTCGTTCGGCTCATCGCCGAACGGCGACCACCGGCCCCGCGGCCCGGCCGTCCCGGCGACGAGGGTGTACGGCACGGCGGGGGCGGGCAGGGCGGGGATCGTGTCGGGGCAGGCGAGGAACCGGCCGCAGCCCCGCGTCAGCCAGCGGAACAGGAATACCCGGGACGCCAGCCGGGCCAGCCCGGACGACCGGTTCGGGGTGCCGAGCATGACGAGTCGGTGAACCCGGAGGTCCGGGACGGCCGGCAGCGCGAGCCGCAGGAGGAGCCCACCGAGGGAGTGACCGACCAGCCCGACCGGGCGGCCAGGGCGGGCCAGCCGCCGGAGTCGATCGGCCAGCCGGCGGACGATGCGGTCGAGCGGTTCGAGGGTGGGTGAGTAGCCGAAGAAGACGGTCCGGTGGCCGGCCCGGCGGAGGGCCGCGGCCAGCCCGAGGAGCGACAGCGGCGTCCGCCCGAGGCCGTGGACGAGGAGGACGGTCATGGACGGATGGTGGCGAGCGGGGGGCGTGAGCCCCCCTGATTCTACGACGCAATCAGGGGGCTCACGCCCCCCGCTCGCCAAGCATTAACTCGGCAGCAGGTCCTTGACCGCCTCCTGCTCCTCCAGCAGTTCGTTGAGCGTCAGCTTCAGCTTCTCTTGCCCGAAGGCGTCGTGGGACAGGCCCTCGACCACCTTCCAGGTCTTCCCGTCGGAGGTGCAGGGGTAGCCGTACACCAGCCCGGCCGGGACGCCGTATTCCCCCTTCGAGATGACGGCCGAGCTGGTCCAGTCGCCGCCCGGCGTCCCCTTGAGCCACGTCTTGACGTGGTCGATGGCCCCGTTCGCGGCCGACAGGGCACTCGAAAGCCCCCGGGCCTTGATGACCGCCGCCCCGCGGGTCTGGACCATCGGCACGAAGGTGTCCTGGAGCCAGGCCCGGTCGGTGATCGACTCCGGGGCCGGCTTGCCGTTGATCCGGGCGTTGCTGAAGTCCGGGTACTGGGTGTTCGAGTGGTTCCCCCAGATGGTCACGCACGACACCGCGCCGTTGGGGACACCGGCCTTCTTGGCCAGGGCCGAGACCGCCCGGTTGTGGTCCAGCCGGGTCATCGCGCTCCACCGCTCGGCCGGAATGTCCTTGCCGTTGCGGTACGCCACCAGGCAGTTGGTGTTGCACGGGTTGCCGACGACCAAGATGCGAACGTCCTTGCCGGCCCGCTTGGACAGGGCCTGCCCCTGGCCGACGAAGATGCGGCCGTTGAGCCCGAGCAGGTCCTTCCGCTCCATCCCCTGCTTCCGCGGGGCCGCGCCGACCAGCAAGGCCCAGTCGCAGCCGTCGAACGCCCGCAGCGGGTCGTCGGTGACGTCGACCTCGGCCAGGGTGGGAAAGCCACAGTCGTCGAGTTCCATCGCCACCCCTTCCAGTGCCTGGAGGGCGGGGGTGATTTCCAGCAGTTGCAGCCGGACCTTGGTGTCCGGGCCGAACACCTCGCCGGACGCCAGCCGGGCGAGCATCGCGTACGCCACCTGACCGGCCGCCCCGGTCACCGCCACCCGGACCGTCTTCGCCATGTGTGCGCCACCCGCGGGGAATAGGACGGGGTTGGCTTACGAGAGGCCCGGCGAGGTGCAAGTGGATAGCGGCCGGCCCCGGGCCTGCGGGGCCGGCCGGCGAGGGCCGTTTACTTCTTCGGAACGGTCCGGGAGACGAGCCGAACTTCGGCCTCTTCGACACCCGGGGTAGTGCTGACTCCGGGGATCGAGATGTCGGTAAGCTGGGGACGGGTGAGTTCAACCGTGACGATCAACCCTCGAACCGGGTCAAGCGACCCATCCTTGCGGACGAACCCGTACACCGACACGCCGCCGTCGCCGACCTGTGCGACAGACCAGTGTTGGTCGGCGAGGGCGGATAAGGCTAGCTCGCGGCCCTTCTCCCGCTCCTCGCCTTCGAGCGGGATGACGAGACTGTGGGTAGCCCCGCCGGCGGTGGTCAACTCGATCCGCATCCGATACTTCTGTTTGCCGGCCGGCAGACTGATGCCGACCCCCGGTTGCGGGGTCGAGGTGGACAAGGCGGCCAGAACGGTTAATGCGGCGGCCATGCGTGCCTCGTTTATGTGGGTGTGGGGTTCTACGCTGCGCTCGGGCGAGGGACTACCGGGTGTTAGCCGGCCGGGACCGGTCGCGGTGGCGGGGCGACCGGCGTCGGGGAAACGATGGTAACGCCCGGGGTCGTCGAGATCAGCGGGCCGCGCTCCGCCCCCTGGGCGTTCTCCACGTCCAGCTCGGTGATCGTGGTAATCGGACTGCTGCCCACCCCGAGGATCGACAGTCCGGCGTCGCCGACCTTGGTTACGTTCCATCCCGCACTCTGCATCGCGTTGAAGACGATGTCTCGGGCATCCTTGCCCGAGTGGGTTGCCAGGTTGATCGGGCCGACGGTATGGGTCCTCCCGTCGGCCGTCGTGATCGTGATGGTGAGCGGGTACAGGTTCCTGCCGGGTGGGAAGCTGATCGAGGCGGTCGGGGCGGGCTGACCCGGGGCGGGAGCCGGTGGCTGTGGGTTTGGCGCGGCCAGAGTGGCCTGTGCGACATCGTCGACCAGGACCGGGGTTGCGTCCGGTAACGGGTCGGCGAGTAGGGCCGGGACGACGCGGTTCTCGAAGCCCTCCAGGGTCAGCCGGCTCCGCCACATGCGGTTTTGCCACGCCATCGGTGATCTCCTTCGGGGAGAGGGGAAACCCCCAGTGAGGCCGAACATCGGCCGTCGGGAGAACATACCGAGCCGTCTCAGCGACTTTTCATGCCCGATTCTTTTTTCCCCATCGGTTTCACGCCGGGCGGTTGAGCCCACGGTTCCGAACCGGGCCGTCTCGACTCCCCCATGCGCCGGTCGTACTTTTATGAGTGGCGTGGCGGCCCGTGCCGCCCGCGGTTAGGAAGCACCACCCGGAGGGCGAGATGGCCGCGGTCAAGGTCGGGATCAACGGGTTCGGGCGGATCGGCCGGCTGGTCTTCCGGGCCCTGGTCGAACAGGGTCTCCTCGGCAAGAAGCTCGACGTGGTCGCCGTCAACGACCTCGTCCCGGCCGACAACCTCGCGTACCTGCTGAAGTACGACTCGACCCAGGGGAAGTTCGCCGGCGAGGTGGCGAGCAAGAAGTCGGCCGGGGCCGCCGAGGACGACATCCTGACCGTCAACGGCCACGACATCAAGTGCCTGGCCGTCAAGGAGGGCCCGCAGGCCCTGCCGTGGAAGGACCTGGGCGTCGAGTACGTCATCGAGTCGACCGGCCTGTTCACCGAAGCGGCCAAGGCCCGCGGGCACATCACGGCGGGGGCCAAGAAGGTCATCATCTCGGCCCCGGCGAAGGAAGAAGACATCACCGTCGTGATGGGCGTGAACCACGAGAAGTACGACCCGAGCAAGCACCACATCATCTCGAACGCGAGCTGCACGACGAACTGCCTGGCCCCGGTCGTCCACGTCCTCCTGAAGGAGGGCTACGGGATCGAGGAAGGGCTGATGACCACGGTGCATAGCTACACCGCCACCCAGAAGACGGTGGACGGGCCGTCGAAGAAGGACTGGAAGGGCGGCCGGTCGGCGGCCATCAACATCATCCCGAGCACCACCGGGGCGGCCCGGGCGGTCGGGCTGGCCATCCCCGAGGTGAAGGGGAAGCTGACCGGGATGTCCTTCCGGGTGCCGACGCCGACGGTGTCGGTGGTCGACCTGACGGTGAAGACGGTCAAGGAGACGAGCTACAAGGACATCTCGGCGGCCATGAAGCGGGCGAGCGAGACGTACCTGAAGGGCGTCCTGGCGTACACGGCCGACGAGGTCGTCTCGACCGACTTCATCCACGACGCCCACAGCAGCATCTACGACGCCGGCAGCGGGATCGAGCT
>JAIEQO010000194.1 GCA_019747655.1 Gemmataceae bacterium
CCCCCCTCTCCCCCCCCCCCCCACCCCCCCCGCCCCCCCCCCCCCCCCCCCCCCCCCGACACTCCCACACTAAACACTCCCGAGCGGCGACCGCTCGTACTCCCGCAGTAGGTCAGCCGGGTCGCGGTAGACGGCCACACACCCGGCGGCCGTCAGCTTCTCGGCCGGCCAGCCGCCGCCCCGCACGCCGACCGTCCGCAAGCCGGCCTTCCCGGCCGCCTCGGCGTCGTAGGGCGTGTCGCCGACCACGACCACCGTGACCGGGTCGGGGTTGCCGAGCGGCTTCAGCGCGGCGTGGAAGATGTCCGGGTGCGGCTTCGACCGGTCCGCGTCGTCCGACGAGGTCTCGGCCTCGACCAAGTCCTCGATTCCCGCGATCCGCTTGTACGCCGCCAACTCGTCCTTCTTGGCCGATGACGCCAGGGCGACCCGCCTCCCGTCCGCCTTCACCCGCTCGAACAGTTTGCGGACCTGGGGAAACGCCTTCACCTGTGGCAGGTACTTGTCCTTGAACAGCTTCGACCGGTAGTCCGAAATCTCCTTCTCGCTCCGCTCGGCGACCTCCGGCGGGATCAGGGCCGGGAGGAGCTGGTCGCCCCCCTTGCCGATCTGCTCCCAGCACTGCTCGTAGGTCAGGGCGAAGCCGAAATACTTGAGGGCCTCCTGCCACGCCCGGGCATGGAGGGGGACCGAGTCGATGAGCGTCCCGTCGATATCGAAGATCACCGCCCGGGTCATCAGCGGCTCCAACGTCCTGGCGAGCGGGGGGCGTGAGCCCGCTGTTTCTGGAACAGGGGGCTCACGCCCCCCGCTCGCCAGGAGCGGAGCAACCGCCGTACCGGCTACGTCACCTTGAGCAGCCGCCGGGCCTCGTCGTACCCGGGGGCCGGGTAGCCGTAGGCGCTGGCCGACACCTTCGCCAGCCCGACCAGCCGCCGCCACTTGAACGCCGGCCGGGCCGCGTCGAAGTCTTCCCGGCTGGTCCGGTAGAACTTCTCGGCGTGCAGGGCCCCGTCCTCGCTGACCGCGAAGGCCCGGAGCACCCCGAACACGTCGGCCGGGGCCGCCTTCTCGTCGCAGAGCCGGGCGGTGATCGCGGTCGCACGGCTCTGGTCCTTCGCCCGCACGGCCTCGCCGAGTTCGGCCAGCAGCTTCTCGGCCGGCACCGCCCGGACGGCCTCGGCGTGCTCCGGCCGGGGGTACGGCGTCCACTTCAGGAACTCGCCCCGGACGCCCCGGTCGCGGGCGATGTGGTACGCGGCCAGCACCACGCTCGTCACCCGGGTCCGGTCGTCCCCGGCCCGGGCGACCGCCCGCCAGGCGTTCACCGCGTCGCAGGCGTGGACCCCGGGCGAGTCGCCGTGGCAGCTCCCGACCGGCTTGTTCGCCGACGCCCAGTTCTTCGGCCGGCCCTCGTCCCGCAGGACGAGTTGGTTGGCGGCCATCGACACGGCCTCGCCCACGTCCTCGGCCGAGAAGCCCTCGGCCAGGGCCATCGCCGCCGCCTCGGCGGCCGCCTCCGGGGTCGCCCCGTAGATGGTCTCGGCCAGGGCGGCGACCCACTTGTCGTCCGCGTCGCGGCGGGTCGGGGTCCGGCCGAGCAGCCGGTGCCTCTCGATCAGCTTCGGCAGGAGGGCCCGCATCCCGGCCTCGTACTTGGCCGCGTGCTCCTCGTTCTTGATGCAGTAGTGGACCGACTGCCGTAGCAGCGTGTGGGCCTGCTCCCGGCCGACCAGCGGGAGCAGGTCCCAGGCCCGGGAGACGAGGACGATCCGGTGGACATCGGCCCCGTCGTCCACGGCGAACATGAGCTGGTTCAGGGCGGTCTCCGGCCCCTCCCCGGCGCTCTGGCGGAACACCTGTTCGGCGGCGTTCAGGTCCCGCCGCCGGGTGGCCTCCCGGAGCCGCTCGCCGGTCGGCGGCGGGGGGTTCTTCGGGAGGTCCGGCACCGGCTTGAGCACCTCGGCCGTCGGCCCGCCCACCTCCTGAAGCCGGGTGGCGTTGCGGACCAGCACCTTCAGGGCGGCCAGCGGCTTGCGGGCCGGGTCCGGCTCCTCGGCGGCCATGTGGAACGCCGGGGACAGGGCCATCAGGGTGTGGAACCCGACGTAATCCTCCCCGCCGAACGCCCGGGCGTTGGCCAGGGCGCCCGCCGCCACCAGCTTCCGCAGGTCGGTCCCCCCGGCCAGCTTCTCGACCGCCCGCGGGACCAGTTTGTCCGGCGGCGTGTCCCGGATGAACCCGACGAGCCCGTCCAGCTCGCCGAACGACAGCGACTTGGCCTCGTCGGCGGCCCAGGCCGGGCAGACCCCCAGGTCGGCGGCCGCCCCGGCCCCGAGGCCGGCGACGACCATCCCCCGGCCGACGTCGGCCAGTAACTCGCGGCGGGTGCGGAAGCGTTCGGACATGACGGCCCCCAGGAAGAGGTGGGTGGGGTAGGCGGGTACGACCTAACGAATCGTACCACGGCGATGGGTGCCGCCGCAAACGAATTCCGCCGCCCGACCCCCGCGGTCTGCCGCTCGGTCTGCTTCTTCTGGCGGGGTGTACACCCCACGCCAAAACCAGAAAAACCCGAAAAGAAGAAAAACCGTCAGGGCGATCCGACCGTCTTCACCAGGCACCGGAGTACCTCGGCCACGCTCCACGCCTGGGCGATGCAGCCCCGCGGGGTGTACGGGGCCTCGGCGTCGAAAATCTCGCTGATCGACCCGACGCACGCCTCGCTCATGTGGTTGCGGAAGCCGTCGAGCAGGCCCGCCGCCCCGGCCCGGTCCCCCGGGTACGTCTTCACCCACGCATCGACGAACGGCCCGATCAGCCAGGCCCAGACCGTCCCCTGGTGGTAGGCCGCATCCCGGCTGCGGAGGTCGCCGAAGTAGCTCGGCTTGTACTCCGGGTGGCCCGGGGCCAGCGACCGCAACCCCACCGGCGTGAGCAGCTTCTCCTTCACCACCCCCACCACCGGCTGCCACCGGGCCGGGTCGAGGACCGGGTGGTCGAGCGCAATAGCGAACACCTGGTTCGGCCGGCACGACGGGTCATCCTTCCCTTCCGGCGTATCGACCACGTCGTACAGGTGGCCGCCGGCGGCGTACCAGAAGCGGCGGTTGAACGCCTCCCGGCAGCGGTCGGCGGCGTCCCGGTACGGCCGGGCGGCCGCGTCGCCGTCCTCCCCCCGCACCCACCCCTCCAGGAGCCGGACGGCGTTGTACCACAGGGCGTTGATCTCGACCGCCTTGCCCCGCCGGGGGGTGGGGATGAAGTCGCCCATCTTGGCGTCCATCCAGGTGAGCTGGTAGCCCTCGGCCCCCTGCTTCAGGAGCCCGTCGGCCGGGTCGACGCCGATCCCGAACCGGGTCCCGGCCATGTGGTGGTCGAAGCTGTCCTTCAGCTTCGGGAGCAGCCCGCGGAGGGTGGCCCGGTCGTCGGTGGCATCCAGATACCGTTTCAGGGCGTGGGAATACCACAAGGTCGCGTCGGCCGTGTGGTACAGCCCCTCCTGCCCCTTCTCCGGGAACAGGTTCGGGATGAGACCGTCCTTGATGTGCTGGGCGAACGTCCGGAGGATGTACCCGGCGTCGGCGTGCCGGCCGGTGCAGAGGGTCAGCCCCTCCAGCGAGATCATGGTGTCCCGGCCCCAGTCGGTGAACCAGTGGTAGCCGGCGATGACGGACCGGGCCTCGTCCCCGTGGGCCCGGGCCCGGGCGGCGTCGGCCACCCGGGCGGCGGGGGTGAAGACGAACTGGTCGGCCGCCAGCACCAGCTCGGCGGCGAATCCGGTCCGGGCGGCCGGGGCGGCCTGCTCGACCAGCCGCTTGCGGCGGTCGATTTCGTGGCCCAGGGCCGTTGCCGGGTCGATCGCCGTCACAGACTCCCACGGCTCGGTCGAGAGAACCAGCGTCGCGTCCTGGCCGGGTTCGAGGTCGAGCCGGAACTGGCCCGGCGACCACAGGGCCCCCTCGTACTGGTAGCCGCGGCTCTCCTCCACCCGGTAGATGATGTCGTCGCTGCGGGACGGCTGGAAGGTGAACCCGGCGTTCGCCCCGCCGTGCAGCATCATCCGCAGGGCCGGCCACGGCGGGGCCGCCCGCATCTCGTACCGGCCGTCCTCGGCGGTCAGGGTGTACGGCCCGCCCAGCTCCTCCGTCACCGGGTCGTCGTGGCCGCGGAAGTGGACCGACGGGCGGAGCTTGAGCCGGACCTTGCCGGCTCCCGAGAGCAGCCGGTACTGGACGTAGGCGGTGTTGTGCCGGTAGGCCAGGTAGACCCGCTTCTCGAGCCGGAACCCCTCGACCGCGTACCGCCAGACCGGCAGCCCGGCCTCGACGTGGAACTCCTCCAGGTGCTCGGCCCCGTGGATGCGGAGGTCGCCCTTCTCCTTCTCCTCCCCGCCGAACGGGACGGTCCGGTAGTCCGGCAGGCGGAGGTCCTCCCGCAGGTGGTTGACCATCATCACCCGCCCGAGCGGGGCCGGGTGGGCGGCGATCAGGAAGCCGTGGTACCGCCGGGTGGCGGCCCCGGAGATGGTCCCGGAGGCGTACCCGCCCAGGCCGTTGGTGACGAGCCACTCCCGCTCGATCAGCCCGGCCAGCTCCGGCCGCTCGCCCGGCTTCCAGGCCTTCGTCCGCACCTCATCCCACATCGTTCACCCCTTCGGGGTGAATGACGAATGACCCACCAATGACCCACCAATGACGAAGGAGGACAACCCCCGTCTGCCTTCGTCATTGGTGGGTCATCGGTGGGTCATTCGTCATTCCCCAACACATCCGACCTACTCCATCAGCCGCGCCCGCTCCCGCCGGCGGCGGTCCTTCGCGCGGGCCTCGGCGGCCTTGCGGGTCTCGGCCGGGTGGTGCGGCGGGAGCTTCTCCGGGGCCATCACCACCGCCGCCTCGCCCATGATCCGCCAGCCGTCCCGGGCCTCCGGGGGCGGGGTCCCGTTCCCCCCGTAGGCCCGGTCCTCGCTCGACCACAGTAAGCCCCAGCCGCGGCCGGCCGGCGGGGCCAAGAGCGGCTCCGGGGCCTGGTCCAGGTACAGGTCGCCGCCGAAGTTGACGAGCAACAACCGGTCCGCGGTCCCGGCCCGGTCGACGAAGTACCGCAGCACGAACGCCCGCGGGCCGAGGACCGCCCCGTCCACCCACCGGGCCTCGCGGGGGCCGAACGCCGGGTCGTCCCGCCGCAGCCGGAGCAGGTCCTTGTGGAGGCGGTAGAGGTGGGCGTTCTTGGCCCGCTCGGCGAAGTCCAGCCGGCACCGCTCGAAGGTCGACGCGACGCACGGGTCCGGCAGCCAGGCGGCCAGGTCCGGCCGGTCCATCGTCCGGAACTGGCTCATGAACTCGACCCGCCCGTCGGCGATCTTCGGGGCCAGCTCGGGGTTGGCGTCGGCGAAGTAGAAGAACGGCGTCGAGGCGGCGAACTCCTGCCCCATGAACAGCATCGGGGTGCCGGGGAACAGGAGCAGGCAGGCGGTGGCGGCCTTGAACCGGCCCGGGCTGGTCTGCTGGTGGCAGCGGAGGCCCTTGCCGCTGTTGGCCACCTGGTCGTGGTTCTGGGCGTAGTTGACGAACGCCCACGGCGGCAGGTCGAACGCCGGCGTCCCCCGCCGGTGCTCCTGCCACGAGTACCGCTGGCCCTGGAACAGGAACCCGTACTTGGCGGCCGACACCCACTCCTGGGGGCCGCCCTCGTGGTCGCTGTAGTACGCCTCGTTCCGGCCGGTCAGGGCCACCATCGCGGTGTGGTGGAAGTCCTCGTTCCACAGGCCGTCGAGCCCGTACCCGCCCTCGGCGGCCGGCCGCACGAGCTTGGCGTCCTGCGGCTCGTTCTCGTTCACCAGGATGGTGGCCCGGCCGCCGGCGGCCTCCCGGACGGCGGCGGCGAGGTCGGCCAGGATGTGCCGGGGCGAGTCGTCGGCGATGCTCTGGCTGGCGTCGACCCGCAGGCCGTCGAGGTGGAACTCCCGCACCCAGTAGGCGGCGTTGGCGGCCAGGTACTCTCGCACCGGGCCGTTGTCCGGGCCGTCGAAGTTCAGCCCGGCCCCCCAGTCGGTGTGGTGCCGGCCGCTCAGGTACGGGCCGAACAGGGGGAGGTGGTTCCCGTCCGCCCCGAGGTGGTTGTAGACCACGTCCAGGATGACCGCGAGGCCGAGCCGGTGGGCCTCGTCCACGAACGCCCGGAAGTCGTCCGGGGTGCCGTACAGCCGGGACGGGGCGAACAGGTTGACCCCGTCGTACCCCCAGCCGAACTTCCCCGGGAAGTCGGCCACCGGCATCACCTCGACGACGGTGACGCCGAGGTCGGCCAGTTCCGGCAGCTCGCGGGCGGCGGCCGCCCACGTCCCCTCGGCGGTGAACGCCCCGACGTGCAGCTCGTAGATGACCTGCCCGGCCAGCGACCGGCCCATCCACTCGCCGTCGGTCCAGCGGAACCGCGACGGGTCGACCACCTCCGACGGGCCGTGCGGGCCCACCGGCTGGAACCGCGACGCCGGGTCGGGGAGCGGCTCCCCGCCATCGAGCCGGTAGCGGTAGCGGTCGCCGGCGGCCGTCCCGCGGCGGGTCCCCCGGAAGTAACCGCCGGCTTCGGGCCGCAGCTCCATCGACCCGCTCTTGCCTTGCAACTCGGACACCACCTCAACCGTCCGGGCGTTCGGGGCCCAGACCCGGAACTCGACCCCGTCGGACACAACCTCGGCCCCGACCGGCAGCCATCGCCCCTCGGTCATCCGCACGCTCCGTACCGAAACCCAGAAATCGTCACCGAGTCCGGGGCTGCATACGAGGTGCCGCGTGCGCACGAAAATGCCCACCGGACGGACCGGTAGGCAGGAGGGGGTTGGCGAGCGGGGGTGTGTGAGCCCCGTGTTCTTGACGAACCGCGACCGCGAGGGAGCGGGTGGGACTACCCCTCGCTCACGCTCGGGGTTCGCCCAGCAGCAGGGGGCTCACGCCCCCCGCTCACCGGGTCGGGGTCAGTCGCTGGCCCCGAGGAAGACGCCGAAGCCGAACCCGTCGTCGAAGGCCGAGAACCGGCGGATCTCGCCGAACCGCGGCGACAGGGCACTGGTGGTCGGGTCGACGGCGGTGACCTGGTACTCCCGGACGACCGGGGCCGACCCCGGCCCGCCGGCCGCGAGGATGTCCGCGATGCCGTCCCCGTTCACGTCCCCGGCGGCCACCCGGGCCCCGGCCTGGGCCGGCAGGTCGGGGAGGGTGAAGTCGGCCAGCGGGGCCCGGTTGAGCCCGCTGAGGACCCGCACCCGGGCCGGGTCGCCGGACCCCGAGCCGACCACGATGTCGGCGAACCCGTCCCCGTTCACGTCCCCGGCGGCGGCGGTGAACCCGGCCCGGCTGGTCGGGTCGAAGACGAAGAAGCTGGCGATCTGGGACAGGTTCCGGCCGTCCAGCACGACCACCCGCGGGCCCCCGCCGATCCCGGTGCTGGTGACCAGGTCCGGGGTCCCGTCGGCGGTCACGTCCCCGACCGACACGTTCACCCCGCCCCGGAAGTCCCGGTTGTAGGCGAACACGTCCCGGATCGGGGACAGGTCGCGGCCGCTGAGCACCCGGACCCGCGGGCCGCCGCCGACCCCGGTGCCGAGGACGATGTCGCCGACCCCGTCGCCGTTGAAGTCGCCGGCCGACACGTTCACCCCGCCCCGGAACGAGTCCTCGTACCCGAAGAAGTCGTACACCCGGGAGGCGTCGAGCCCGTTGAACACGGCCACCCGCGGCCCGCCGCCGGGGCCGGCCCCGACCAGCAGGTCGGCGATCCCGTCCCCGGTCACGTCCCCGGTGGCCACCGACACCCCGCCGGCGAACCCGGGGAACGGGATCACCTCGAACCGCTGGGCGCCGCCGAGCCGGTCGAACACCCGGACCACCGCCTCCGGGCCGGCCCCGGTCCCGACGGCGACCGCCCCGCTGCTGACCCCGCCGCCGGGCAGGCTCGTCCCCTCGACCCGGACGACCCCGACGCTCGACTGGTCGGCGGTCAGGGTGATCTGGGTGTTCGGCCCGCCGAGGGCCGGGTCGGTGGTCGGGGCCGACACGAACGTCCCGTCCCCGAGGACGGTGAGCTGGTCGCCCGGGTTCCCGGACGGCCCCATCCCGTCGACCAGGATCGGCAGCCGGGCCGACGGGGTGGCGGTGATCCGGTCCCCGACCCCGCCGGACTCGTTCCCGGTGGCCACGTACAGGAACGACACCGACCGGTCGCCCTCGGCCGGGCCGATGTTGACCGTCAGGAGGTCGCCGGCGGTGCCCACCGACCCGACCCCGACGGCCGTGTCGGACACGGTCACCCGGTCCCGGCCGTCGCCGAACACCGCCTCGCCGAACCCCGACACCCGGCCGGCCGCGCTGGTCCCGAGGACGGTCAGGGCGTCCCGGTCGCCGTTCCCGTCCGGGTCGCCGTTGATCGTGAGGCCGCCGGTCAGCCCGGCGACCCCGAGCCGGACCACCGACCCGATCCGGACGGTCCCGGCCCCGAGCCCGGACGGGGCGACCACCAGCCCGTTCAGCGGGGCGGTCGAGGACCCGAACACGGTGTCCGAGGTGTCGGCGAAGGTGTAGCTGTTGGTCCCGGCCTTGCCGTCGAAGTTGACCGCCTCGGTGTTGACCGTCGACACCGGGGTGGGGAGCCCGTCGAGGGCGACCGCCCCGGCCGCGTTCAGGAGCCGGGCCGTCACCCGGTCGTCCCCGGCCGTCCCGCCGACCTGCAGGGTGTCGTTGCCGTCCCCGCCGAAGACGCTGATCGGGCCGGTCGCGGCGAACAGCCCGCCGTCCCCGCCGACGACCACCAGGTCGTCCCCGCCCCGGCCGATCACGTCGACCCCGAAGACGGTCGGGCCGATGCGGAACGAGTCGCCGGCGGCCCCGCCGCTGAGGGTGAGGTACTCGACGCCGGAGAACAGGTACGTCCCGCCGGCCACCCGCCGGACCCCGTCGGCCGTCACCGCCAGGTCGTTGCCGAAGGCGTCGGCCGAGGTGTCGACGACCAGCCGGTCGGAGCGGTTCGACCCGAGCCGGAGCTGGATCGACCCGGCGTCGAACCCGGTGTAGGTGATCGACCCGCCCGGCCCGAAGGCGGTGTCCCCGGCCCCGGCCCCGATGGTGGTCGGGGTGAGGGTGAGGCGGCGGATGTCGGTCTCGGCGGCGGCGTCGAAGACGAGCGTGTCGCCGGCCTGCCCGCCCCCGTTGACGGTGATGGCCAGCCCGAGCGGGAGGGTCCGCCCGTTGCTCCCGCCGGCCGGCACCCCGATGGTGAACGTGTCGACCCCGCCGACGCCGTTGAGGACCACGTTCCGGACGGCCGCGATCCCCAGCGACCGGGTGTTCCCGACCCCGTCGGAGACGACGTACCGGGTGTTGTCGGCCGGGTCGACGTAGACGGCGATCGGGTTGCCCGCCCCGTCCCCGGTGACGGTCACGGTCGGCGGGTTGTTCAGGGCTTGGGACACCCCGGTCAGGGTGAACACGCCGCGGCCGTAGGTCCCGGCCACCAGGGTGTCGGCGATCGGGTCGTACCGGAGGTCGCTGACCAGGACGTTCGGGATGTTGTCCCCGAGCTTGACCCACACCGGGGCGCCGCCGTCGGCCAGCCGGGACAGCCGCAGGGCGTACACCCCGCCGTGCCCGCCGGCGAACAGGATGTCGTCGGCGGTGGTGGCGGTGTTGTTGTTGAGCAGCGCGAGCGAGTACAGCTTGACCAGCCCGCCGTCGGCGACCAGCGAGAACAGGTTCCCGGTGATGTCGGCGAAGGTGCCCCCGTTGGTCGTCCGGAACACCCCGCTGTCGCTGACCGCGTAGGCGACCAGCGGGTTGTCCACGTCCATCTCCACGTCCGTCGCCTGGGCCCCGGCCGACACCGACGAGAAGTTGGTCAGGGTGAAGTTGCCGTTGTTGAACGTCACGTCGAACGACTGGGCGACGTTCCCGTCGTCGGTGGCGACGTAGGCGGCGTTGCGGATCTGCCGGGTCCCGAACGCCATCGCGGTGACCGCGCCGTTGATGTTCGGGACCGGGTTCGGCAGGTTGTTGGCCACCCCGGCGACCGAGACGAACGACTCGGCCCGGTCGGTCGACAGGTACAGGGTCCGGTCCCCGCCGACGAGGATGCGGACCGGCGGGGGCGCCTGGTTCGGCCGCCGGGGCTCCAGCAGGTCGGCCTGGTTCAGCTCGAACGCCGTCTTGAACGGCTGGCCGACCCCGAACACGGTGGTGTTCGTCCCGACCAGGGCCTGGGCCGGGAACAGCGGGGCCCCGCCCCCGTCCCGCCGGACCAGCCCGAAGTTCTGGGACGAGTAGTACCGGACCTGGCTGACCTCGTCGGCCCGGACGATCGTCCCGTCCCCGCCCCGGGTCACCACCCACCGCCCGGCCGCGTTGTCGCTCTCCCCGTTGTCCTGGGCCCCGGCCAGCAGGACGTCCCCGGCGGTCGTCGGGGTCCCCCCGTTGTCCACGTCCGCCTGGTACACCTCGGTGATCTGGAGGTTCCCGTTGGCCGCCGACCAGACCGGCGGGAGGGCGTTCTCCGACCGCGGGTTGTCCAGCCGGTAGATGCCGCCGTCGTTCCCGGCCAGGATGGCGTTCGGGTTGAGGAAGACGAACGACCGGAAGTCGGCGTGCGGGGCCGTCTTGGCCTCCACGTCCCCGCCCGGGTCGAGGGGGGTGGTGAACCCGGGCCGGGGGGCCGGCGGCGGGTCGGTCTGGATGGTCAGGGTGGTCCAGGTGCCGGCGATCGCGTCGCCCCGGGCGGCCGCCCCGGGGAACCGGAACCGGTTCTCGACCAGGACCGGGGAGACGGCCCGGTCGCCGCCGACGTACACGAACCGGTCGGAGGTCGGGTCGGCGGCCAGGGCGAAGTGGATCTGCGCCTGCTCGCCCGGGGACAGGTCCGGGGGGAGCCCGTTCGGGCCGACCGCCGTCCACACGTAGGTCGGGCTCTCGGGCGGGCCGAACGGGACGGCCCGGTAGATGCCCTGGAGGATGCCGGTCCCGAACCCCGGGAAGTTCGGGTCGTCCGCGATCACCCCGGCGTAGACCGGGCCGGCCCCGGCGGCGGTCGAGGCCAGCACCACCCGGGCCCCGGACCGGACGGACGTGGGCAGGTTGCTGGTGATGTCCGCCCAGCGGGTGTTCCCGTTGGACGCGTCCAGGACGTACACCCCGGCCCCGGGGCCGGGGTTGTTCCCGGCGGTGGTCGGCGGGTCGGCGGCGAAGGCGTAGAACTTGTTGCTGGTCGCGCTCGCGTCCGAGATCAGGCTGGTCACCCCGATGTCCGGCAGCCCGTCCGACCCGGACAGCCGCCGCCACGTCGCCCCGCGGTCGTCGCTGCGGTAGATGCCGCCCCGGCCGGCCCCGCCGTCGGCGGTGGCCGCGAGGATCGTGTTCCCGCCGTTGAGCCGGGTCGGGACCACGTCCCGGACCCGCAGCCCGGGCTGGCCGGCGCGGGCCCCGAACACGTCCGCCCCGAAGAGCTGCCAGGTCCGCCCGCCGTCGGTCGACCGGTAGATGCCGACCGGGGCCCCGCCGACCCCGGACTTCTGGGCCTCGGCCGAGAAGTTCGGCCCGAGCCCGCCGGCGGTGTAGCTCCCGGTCCCGGCGAACACCAGGTTCTGGACGACCGGGCTGAACGCGACCGAGGCGATGGCCAGGGACGGGAGCTTGTCCCCGACCGGGGTGTACGCCGGGGTCGGGGCCGAGATGTCGTCGGTCACCCACAGCCCGCCGTTGACCGCCCCGACCACCGCCCGGTTCGGGACGAACGGGTCCAGCCCGATCGACTCGACCGCCCCGACCTGGAGGTTCCGGCCGGAGTCGGACGGCCCGAGGATGATGTTCCCGGTCGGGTTGTCCAGGGCCACCGGGCCGGGCGACTGCCAGACCGTCGGGGTCCCGGTGACGGTGATGGCCGGGACCTCCCGGGCCTCCAGGCCCTCCAGCCACAGCCGCCGGCTCGCCCCGGGCCGGGCGGACGGCCGCCGGGGCCGCAGGAAGTCTTTCCAGGACGGGGTCATCGCAGCTCCGGGTGTACGGCCGAGTGTCTGATCCGGGGCGGTACGGGGCGGCGGGCGGGTCGCGGGGACCGGGGCCGATGGACAGTTATTCCACGCCCGGCGGCGGATACAACCCGGAACCGGGCCGACCGGCCGGGAGTTCCGCCCGGCCGACCAAACCACCGCCGACAGCCCGCCCGGCGTGTACGTCCGGCAGTTCCCGGCCGGCCGGCAGAACCGCCCCGGCCGGCGCCGCCGGCGGCCGCTGTTGGAGGGCCCGGGCCGGGCCGCCGGTTCGGCGGGCCCGGGCGGTTTTTCCCCACGGCCCCCGGGCGATCCGTTACACTACCCCTACCCCCACAAGACGACGCCCACCCGGGTTCGGTTTGCCGCCCGCCCCCCGACCCGCCCCCGCCGCCACCCGCCCCGACCTCCCATGCCG
Source organism: Gemmataceae bacterium (assembly GCA_019747655.1). GTDB lineage: Bacteria > Planctomycetota > Planctomycetia > Gemmatales > Gemmataceae > Urbifossiella. The sequence continues at coordinate 12,450 of JAIEQO010000194.1, forward strand.
ACCCGGACCGCCACCCTCGGCACCCTCCTCCTGACCGCGACCGCGACCGCGGCCGCCGGCCAACCGCCGGCCCCGGTCGATTTTAACCGGGACGTTCGGCCGATCCTCGGCAACAACTGCCTGACCTGCCACGGACCGGACGAAAAGGAACGCAAGGCCGACCTCCGGCTCGACACCCGGGACGGGGCGGTCGGGTCGGCCGTGGTGCCCGGCAAGCCGGCCGAGAGCGAGCTGGTCCGCCGGCTGACGGCCGAGGCGGGCGAGCGGATGCCCCCGCCGAAGACCGGGAAGAAACTAACGCCCGAACAGATCGACATCCTGTCCCGGTGGGTCGCCCAGGGCGCCCCGTATGCCGGCCACTGGGCCTACGCCAAGCCCGTGCGGCCGGTGCCGCCGGAGGTGAAGCACCCGCAATCCGCGGTCCGCAACCCGATCGACGCCTTCGTCCTCGACCGGCTCGCCCGGGAGGGGCAGGAGCCGTCGCCGGAGGCCGACCGGTACACCCTGGCCCGGCGGGTGGCCCTCGACCTGACCGGCCTGCCGCCCACCTGGGCCGAGGCCGAAGCGTTCGTCAAAGACACGTCCGCCGACGCTTACGAGAAGTATGTGGACAAGCAGCTCGCCAAGCCGGCGTTCGGCGAGCACTGGGCCCGGATGTGGCTCGACCTGGCCCGGTACGCCGACTCGGCCGGGTACGCCGACGACCCGCCCCGGACGATCTGGAAGTACCGCGACTGGGTCATCAAGGCGTTCAACAGGAACACCCCGTTCGACCGGTTTACGGTCGAGCAGTTGGCCGGCGACCTCCTGCCGAACCCGTCCGACGAGCAACTCGTCGCCACCGCGTTCCACCGGAACACGATGACGAACAACGAGGGCGGGACGAACGACGAGGAGTTCCGGAACGTCGCGGTGGTCGACCGGGTGAACACGACGTTCACCGTCTGGATGGGCACCTCGGCCGCCTGCGCCCAGTGCCACACCCACAAGTACGACCCGTTCACCCAGCGGGAGTACTTCCGGCTGTTCGCCTTCTTCAACACCACGGCCGACGCCGACAAGGCCGACGAGTCGCCGACCCTGGCGTTCTGGGTCGGGGACGGGATGGCGAAGAAGGCCAAACTGGACGCCGAGGCCGAGGCATTGGAGGCCCAGCTCAAGGGGAAGGGCGAGAATGAGCTGAAGCCGGAGCGGGAGCGGCTGGCGGCCTTGCGGAAGCAGTCCGCCGGGCTGAGGCCCGAGGCCACCGTCCCGATCATGCGAGAGCAGCCGGCGGCCCAGCGGCGGAAGACCCGGCTCCAGCTCCGCGGCAACTTCCTCGCCCTCGGGGAGGAGGTGACGGCCGGCGTCCCGGCCGCCTTCCCGCCGCTGGGCAAGACCGACGGCGAGCCCACCCGGCTCGACCTGGCCCGGTGGCTCGTCTCGCCCGAGAACCCGCTGACCGCCCGGGTGGCGGTGAACCGGTTCTGGGAGCAGTTGTTCGGCACCGGGCTGGTCCGCACGAGCGAGGAGTTCGGCAGCCAGGGCGAACCGCCCAGCCACCCGGAACTTCTCGACTGGCTGGCGTGTGAACTGGCGAACCCCGAGCGTCAGCGAGGGGGTGGCGAAAACAACCCCCTCGCTGACGCTCGGGGTTCGCCGGGACCGTGGGACGTCAAGCGGTTCCTCAAGCTGGTGGTCACGTCGGCGACCTACCGGCAGTCGGCGAAGGTGTCACCGGCCCTGGCCGAGCGGGACCCGGACAACCGGCTGCTGGCCCGCGGGCCGCGGGTCCGGCTGACGGCCGAGGCGGTCCGCGACCAAGCCTTGTCGGCGGCCGGGCTGTTGAGCCCGAAGCTGTACGGCCCGTCGGTCCGCCCGCCGCAGCCGAACCTCGGGCTGTCGGCCGCGTTCGGCGGGTCGATCGACTGGCAGACCAGCCCGGGCGAGGACAAGTACCGGCGGGGCCTGTACACGACCTGGCGGCGGACCAACCCGTACCCGTCGCTGGCCGCGTTCGACGCCCCGAACCGGGACGTGTGCGCGGTCCGCCGGGGGCGGACGAACACGCCGTTGCAGGCCCTGGTGACGTTAAACGACCCGGTGTACGTCGAGGCCGCCCAGGGGCTAGCCCGGCGGGTGCTGAAGGACGGCGGCCCGACGATCCGCTCGAAGGCCGAGTTCGCCGTCCGGGCCTGCCTGGTCCGGCCGCCGACCGACGCCGAGGTGGACCGGCTGACGAAGCTGTTCCTGGCGGCGAAGGACGGGTTCGCGTCCAACCCGCGGAAGGCGAAGGAGTTCGCCACCGTCCCTCTCGGGGCCCTGCCGCCGGGGGTCGAGCCGGTCGACGCGGCCGCCTGGACGGCGGTGGCCAACGTGCTCTTGAACCTGGACGAGATGGTCTTGAAGCGGTGACATCCATGTAGGGCGGGTCGAGCCGGTCCGGAGGACCGGCGAGGCCTGCCGCACGCACCCCCGGCAGGCCTCGCCGGTCCTGGCGGACCGGCTCGACCCGCCCTACAAGACGACCCATGCCACCCACGCGCGACCTCCTCCAATCCGCCCCCCGCCGGCAGTTCCTCGGGGCCGGGTCGCTCGGGCTGGGCGGGCTGGCCCTGGCCCACCTCGCCGGCGGCGCCCGGGCCGAGGCCCCGACGCCCGACCCGAAGAACCCGCTGGCCCCGCGACCGCCGCACTTCGCCCCGAAGGCCAAGCGGGTCATCTACCTGCACATGTCCGGCGGCCCGCCCCACCTCGACCTGCTCGACTACAAGCCGGAGCTGGTCGCCCGGGACGGCCAGGACTGCCCGGACCAGTACCTGAAGGGGAGGCGGTTCGCGTTCACCTCCGGCACGCCCAAGCTGCTCGGGACCAAGCGGAAGTTCCAGCAGGTCGGCGGGGCCGGCACCTGGATGTCCGACGCCGTCCCGCAACTGCATGATGTCGCCGACGACGTGACCGTCATCCGCTCGATGACGACCGACGAGTTCAACCACGCCCCGGCCGAGCTGCTGCTGTACACCGGGTTCGCCCGCCAGGGCCGGCCGAGCCTCGGCTGTTGGGTGACTTACGGGCTGGGTAGCGAGTCGCAGAACCTGCCCGGGTTCGTGGTACTGATCTCCAACGGGGTGCAGCCGTCGGGCGGCCAGGGGTGCTGGGGGAGCGGGTTCCTGCCGGGGGTGTTCCAGGGGGTGCAGTGCCGGTCGAAGGGCGAACCCGTCTTGTACCTGACCGACCCGCCGGGACTCGACCGGGCGATGCGGCGGACCGGGCTCGACGCCCTCAAGGACCTGAACGAACTCCAGGCGGCCGAGATGGGCCACCCGGAGACGGCCACCCGGATCAGCCAGTACGAGCTGGCCTTCCGGATGCAGCTCGCGGCGGCCGAGGCGATGGACATCTCGAAGGAGTCGCCGAAGGTGCTGGACGCCTACGGGGCCAAGTCCGGGGCCGGGTCGTTCGCCAACAACTGCCTCCTGGCCCGGCGGCTGGCCGAGGCCGGGGTGCGGTTCGTCCAACTGTTCGACTGGGGCTGGGACTTCCACGGGACGAACCCGAACGAGGACATCCGGGACGGGCTGAC
>JAIEQO010001004.1 GCA_019747655.1 Gemmataceae bacterium
ACCGTGCAACTCGCCATGATTCGCCGCTACCTCCGGCTGCTCCGCAGCCAACCGGTTTCAGCAGACAGAACCTAGTCGAGATCGAGGAGAAGTCGGCAGGAGCAGCGGACAGTACCCGGCGAGTGGCCCATCTCGGAGGTGCGAAATGGCCGACCTGCGCCACGCGAGCAGCTTCCGCGACCTGATCGTGTACCAAAAGGCTCGGCAGGCGAGCCGGCTGGTGTTCGAGGCTTCCAAGTCCTTCCCGCGCGAGATGACCTACTCCCTGACCGACCAGGGCCGGCGAGCGGCTTGGTCCGTTGGTGCTCAGATCGCGGAAGCCTGGGGAAAGCGGCGGTACGGCCGGCACTTCGTCAGCAAACCGACGGACGCCGACGCGGAGCAGTTGGAAACGCAGCACTGGGTCGAAACCGCCAGCGACTGTGGGCTGCTGACCGCCGAACAGCGCGACCGGATACTGGGCCTGCTCGACGAGGTCGGCCGGATGTCGCACTCGATGATGGCGAAGGCGGATCAGTTCTGTGGCGAGCCGGACTAACCCGACCGACCCATCCCACTCGCCGCTTCCCGCTGACTGTTTACTGCTCACTGTTTACTGCTCACTCCCCCTATGTTCTGGCGCCTGTTCCTGACGTACCTGCTCTTGGTGGTGATCGCCGTCGGGGTGGTCGGGTTCGTGTTATTCCGGAACACCGAGCCGAACCTGGCCGGGCGGCTGGAGGCGGTCGGGGTGGCGGTCCTCCTGGTGGTGGCGGTGGCGGCGGCCCCGGCGTACCTGATGGCCCGCCGGTTCGCCCGCCCGCTGGAGGTGCTGGCCGACGGGGCCCGGCGGCTGGCCGACGGCGACCTCGGGCACAAGATCGAGGTGAACGGCGGGCGGGCCCACGCCGCCCTGGCCGCCACGTTCAACGCGATGAGCGACCGGCTGGCCGCCACCTTCGCCCAGATCGCCCACGACCGGGAGCAGCTGCGGGCCATCCTCGGGGGGATGGTCGAGGGGGTGGTGGCGATCGGCCCGGACCGGCGGGTGCTGTTCGCCAACGGCCGGGCCGGGGAGCTGCTCGGGTTCGACCCGGACGCGGCCGCCGGCCGGCCGGTCGGGGAGGTGGCCCGGCCCCGGGCGTTCGCCGAGGCGGTCGAGAAGGGGCTGGCCGGGCCGGGGCCGCACCGGGACGAGCTGGACGACCGGGCGGCCGCCCGGACCCTGGCGGTGTACGTCTCCCGGTTCGCCGGGCCGGACGAGCCGGGGGCGGTGGCCGTCGTCCACGACACCACCGACCTGCGGCGGCTGGAGCGGGTGCGGCAGGAGTTCGTGGCCAACGTGTCGCACGAGCTGAAGACCCCGCTGGCCGTCATCCGGTCGGCCGTCGAGGCCCTCGGGGACGGGGCGGCCGACGACCCGGCCGACCGGGCCCAGTTCCTCGGGATCGTGGCCGCCGAGGCGGTCCGGCTGGACGCCCTGACCCGGGACCTGCTGAGCCTGGCCCGGCTGGACGCCGGGGACCTGGGGCTGGAGCTGGGCCCGGTCCCGCTGGACAAGGCCATCCTCGACTGCCTGGACCGGCACCAGGCCCGGGCCGAGGAGAAGACCCTGACCCTGGTGGAGAAGCCGCCGGCCGCCGGCCCGGCCGACCTCCCGGCCCTGGCCGACCCGGGGGCCCTGCGGCAGGTGCTGGACAACCTGGTCGACAACGCCATCAAGTACACCCCGAACGGCGGCCGGATCACCGTCCGGTGGGACGCCGAGGGCGGGGCCGCGGTGCTGGAGGTGGCGGACACCGGGGTCGGCATCCCGGCGGCCGACCAGGCCCGGGTGTTCGAGCGGTTCTACCGGGCGGACAAGGCCCGCACCCGGGGGGTCGGGGGGACCGGGCTCGGGCTGGCGATCGTCAAGCACCTGGTCCAGGCGATGCGGGGGACGGTCCGGGTGGCCAGCGCCGAGGGGCAGGGGACGACGTTCCGCATCACCCTCCCGCGGGCCGACGGCGGGTGATGAGGGTGGTCAGTCGTCCCAGACGAGGGCGTCCACGTCCCGTGAGCCGTGGACGATCCGGACGACGGTGACCGTGGCGTCGTCGAACCGGTAGAAGAGGACGTGACGGTCGATGACCACGCTCCGCAACCCGGGCGCCAGGTCGTCCCGCGGGCGGCCCATTTTCGGCTGGCCGGCGAGCAGGGCGCAGCGGGCGTCGAACTCGGCGGCGAACCGGTCGGCGGCGGTCGGGCTCCGCCCGGTCATACGGGTCAGGATGTCGTCCAGGTCCGACTGGGCCCGGACCGTTCGGGCGACCCGCCTCATCCGCGGCTCCTGATCCGGGCGAGGGTTTCGACCGCGCTCAGCGGCCCGACCTCCCCGCGGTCGGCCTGCTCGATCCCGACGGCGATCGCCGCCCGCAACTCGTCGCGGGCGGTGATCAGCCGCAAGGCGGCGGCGACCACGTCGGCAGGGTCCGTGAACCGACCGGCCGCGACCTCCCGGTTCACGGCCTGTTCCTGCTCCGGGGTGAGGGTAATCGTCATCGGGCCTCCGGGTTCGCTGGCGTCATTATCCCCTCCCGGCGGCGGCCCGTCAAACCCGGTCCCCTGGCCCCGCGCGGCCGGCCGCGGTACGCTGGGGGGTGCCTCTCCCACCCCACACCGGAGGGCCGGTCCTATGACCCGCCTGCTGCCACCGGTCTGTGTCCTGTTCCTGTCCGCGCTCGCCCTGCCGGCGGCCGACTGGCCGCAGTGGCGGGGCCCCAACCGGGACGGCCTCGCCCCGGATGTCAAGCTGCCCGACAAGTGGCCGGAGAAGCCGCCGGAACCGAAGTGGACGGCCCCGGTCGGGCTCGGGTACTCCGGCCCGGCGGTCGCCAACGGCAAGGTCCTCATCATGGGCCGGGTCGAGGGCAACGAACGCTGCCTGGCCTTCGACGCCGACACCGGCAAGGAGTTGTGGAAGGTCGAGTACCCGGAGCCGTTCGTGGCCCCGGACCCGACGGCCGGGAAGGGGCCGAACTCCACCCCCACCGCCGACCGCGACCGGGTCTACATGTTCGGCCTCGGCGGGCAGTTCCACTGTCTGGACGCGGCCACCGGCAAGGTGCTGTGGAAGCACGACTGCCAGAAGGAGTACTGGGGGGTGAAGAAGGGGCCGCTCGGGGACGACTCGTGGTTCCCGCCGTGCGGGGCGTCGGCCTCCCCGCTGGTGGACGGGGATAAGGTCGTCGTGAACGTCGGCGGGCCGAAGGCCGGGACCTTCACCGCGTTCGACCGCAAGACCGGCGAGATCGTCTGGAAGGCGCTAGACGACCGGAGCAGCTACGCCTCGCCGGTCATCCGGTCGCCCGGCGGGGTCGAGCAACTGATCTGCTTCACGGGCACCCGGATGGTCGGGCTGCGGCACGCCGACCGCGAACTCCTGTGGGACGTGCCGTTCAAGGCCCGGTTCGAGCAGACCGTCATCTCGCCGGTGGTGTGGAAGGACCTGGTGCTGGTCGCCGGGGAGGCCAAGCCGACCACCGCCTACCGGCTCAAGGGCGACGGCAGCACGGTGACGAAGGAGGAGGCCTGGAAGAACGACGACCTGAAGACGTACCTGACGACCCCGGTGGTGGTCGGGGATCACCTGTACGGCCACGACCTGCGGACGGCCAAGGTGGTGTGCGTGAAGATGGCCACCGGGGAGACGGCCTGGCAGTCGGCCCGGGTGCCGGGCAAGTACCACTCGATCGTCGCGGCCGGCGGGGCGCTGCTGGTGCTGAATTCGGAGGGCGAGCTGACCGCCTTCAAGGCCGACCCGGCCGAGTGCGTGCCGCTCGGCAAGTGGACGTTCGCCGAGAAGGGGACCTGGGGCCACCTCGCCGTCGCCAACGGCCGGCTGTACGTCAAGGGGAAGGACAACCTGGCCTGCTACGACCTGCCGGGGTGACAGGGGAGACCCCTCCCCCTAACCCCCTCCCCTACGAAGGGAGGGGGTTAGGGGTTGGGGTCTGTGACTGTTTACGCCGCCGACCTCCAAGCTGTCCGCGACGCGGCCGCCCGCCTCGCCGGGGTCGTCCGCCGGACCCCGGTGATGACCGCCCGGACGGTCGATGAACGGGCCGGCCGGGCGGTCCACTTCAAGTGCGAGAACCTCCAGACCACCGGCTCGTTCAAGTACCGCGGGGCCACCAACGCCGTCCGCAAGCTCGACGCCGCGACCGCCGCCCGAGGCGTCGTCACCCACTCCAGCGGCAACCACGCCCAGGCCCTCGCGCTGGCCGCGAAGGTCCGCGGCATCCCGGCCTACGTCGTCATGCCGACGACCGCCCCGGCTGTGAAGCGGGCGGCGGTCGAAGGTTACAGCGGTCGAGTGACGCTCTGCGAGCCGACGCTCGAAGCCCGCGAGTCGACGGCCGCCGAACTCGTGGCCCGGACGGGCGGCGTCCTGATCCCGCCGTTCGACCACCCGGACGTGATCGCCGGGCAGGGGACCGCGGCCCTCGAACTGCTCGAAGACGTGCCCGACCTGGACGCGGTCGTCGCCCCGGTCGGTGGCGGCGGGCTGCTCTCCGGGTTCACCGTCGCGTCGCGGGGCCTCAACCCGTCGATCCGGGTGTTCGGGGCGGAGCCGGCCGGGGCCGACGACGCCGCCCGGTCGAAGGCGGCCGGCCAGCGCATCCCGGTCGGCCGGACCGACACCATTGCCGACGGCCTCCTGACGAGCCTCGGCGACCTGACCTGGCCAATCGTCCGCGATCAGGTCGAGCGGGTCGTCACCGTCAGCGACGACCAGATTCGCGCCGCCATGCGGCTGGTGTGGGAGCGGATGAAGCTGGTCATCGAGCCGAGCGGGGCGGTGGGCGTGGCGGCCGTCCTGTCCGACGAGTTCCGGTCGCTCGCCGACATCCGGAAGGTCGGCGTCGTCCTCTGCGGCGGGAACGTCAACCTCGACAAGCTGTACTGGTAGTTTCGAGTTTTCGAGTTTGAAGTTTCGAGTCGGACACCTCCGTCGGCTCATCGGCGGCGCCCGTCACCGGCCGGGTTCGACAACTTGAAACTTTGAACTCGAAACTCGAAACTCTTCCTATGCACCGTGAGCTGTCCTCGGCCGACGAGCCGTTCCGGCCGGCGTCCCCGGCCGGGCTGTACCTGCTGACGGCCGTGGTCGGCGGGCTCCTGGCGGCCGACCTGTGGCCGCCGCTGGCCGGGTGGCTGCGTGACCAGGGGCTCGACCTGCCCTCCTGGGGCCGGGAGGTGTGGGGCACCCGGCTCGCCCTTCTGGCGGCGGTGATCGGCGGCGGGCGGGTCCTGTACAACTCGCTCGAATCGCTGGCCGACGGCAAGGTCGGTTCGGACCTGGCCCTGGCCGTCGCCTGCCTGGCGGCCATCTACCTGCGGGAACACGTCGTCGCGGCCGAGGTCGTGTTCGTCGGGCTGGCCGGCGAGTGCCTGGAGGCGTTCACCTTCGCCCGCACCCAGCGGGCCCTCGGCAAGCTGGCGGAGCTGTTCCCCCGCCGGTGCTGGGTCGTCCGCGACGGCCAGGAGGTCCGCGCCTACACGTCGGACCTCCTCGTCGGCGATACGGTCGTGGTGAAGCCGGGCGGCCGGGTGCCGGTCGACGGCGTCGTGACCGACGGTCGGTCGGCTGTGGACGGCTCGGCCCTGACCGGCGAGAGCCTGCCGCTGGACAAGGGGCCGGGGGACGCGGTCCTCGCCGGCAGCATCGTCCAGGCCGGGTCGCTGACCGTCGAGGCGAAGAAGGTGGCGAAGGAGACGGTGGCCGGGCAGGTGATCGAGCTGACGGCCGCCGCCCTGAAGGACAAGGCCCCGCTCGAACGCCAGGCCGACCGGCTGGCCCGGTACTTCCTCCCCGTCGTCCTCGGGCTGGCCCTCCTCACGTTCCTCGGAAACGTCCTCTACCAGACGAGCGGTGCGCCGCCGGCCGGGGGCCCGAAGCCGACCTGGGGGGCGGCCGCCCGGGTCGCCGCGTACCCCGCGCTAGCGGTGCTAGTGGTCGCCTGCCCGTGCGCCCTCATTCTGGCGACACCGGCCGCGGTGATCGCGGCCCTCGGCCGGCTGGCCGGGACGGGCGTGCTCATCAAGGGCGGGTCGGTCCTCGAACGCCTCGCGGGCGTCACCGCCATCGCCTTCGACAAAACGGGGACGCTGACCGAGGGCCGCCTCGAAGTCGGCGACGTGATCCCGCTCGGCGACGGTCCCGCGGACGAACTGCTGCGGGTCGCGGCGGCGGCCGAGGCCGGGAGCGAGCACCCGCTCGCCCGGGCGGTCGTCGCCGCGGCCCGTGACAGGGGGTTGTCACCCGACGGGGCCGAGGGATTCCAGGCCCACCCCGGCGGCGGGGTCACGGCGGCCGTCGCCGGCTCACCGGTCGCGGTCGGCAACCGGCGGTTCCTGGAGGAGCAGGGCGTTACACTTCCGCCGGAGGCGCTCGCCGCCCTCGACCACCTCGACGCGGCCGGGCAAACGTCCCTCCTCGTGGCCCGGGACGGCCGCGTCATCGGCGTCATCGGCTGCCGGGACCGGGTCCGGCCGGAGGCGGCCGCGGTGGTGGCCGACCTGCGGGCGCTGGACCTGGCCCCGGTGGCACTCCTCACCGGCGATCGGGCGGCCGTCGCCCGGGCGGTGGCCGAGCAGGTGTCGGTGACGGAAGTTCATGCCGAGCTACTGCCGGGGGCGAAAGCCTCATGGGTTTCGAGTTCCGGACAAGCCGTGCGGCAGAGGCCGGAGCCGACCACTCGACTCGAAACTCGAAACTCGAAACTCGAAACTGCTTTTGTCGGCGACGGGGTCAACGATGCCCCGGCCCTGGCCCGCGCGGCGGTCGGGATCGCCGTCGGCAGCGGGACCGAGATCGCCGCCGAGGCCGGGGACGTGGTCCTGATGGGCGACGGGCTCAAGGCCCTGCCGCTCCTCGTCCGGCTGTCGCGGGAAACCGTCAAGATTATCCGCCAGAACATCGTGGTGTTCGCCTTCGGGGTCAATCTGGTTGGGATCGTGCTGACCGGCTGGCTCTGGCCGCTGTTGGCCCCGTCGCCGGGGTGGTACGAGTCGGCCCCGCTCGTCGGCGTCCTGTACCACCAGTTCGGGTCGCTCCTGGTGCTGTTGAACTCGATGCGGCTGCTCGCCTTCGAGCGGACGGCCGCGGCCCCGGCGGTTGCCCGGCTCCGCGACCGGGCCCGGGCCGTCGACCGCTGGCTCGACACCGTCCACCTCGACGACCTCCTGCACGCCCTCGGGCACCGGTGGCGATGGGTCGCCGGCGGTCTCGCGGCCGTCCTGCTCCTCGGCTGGCTCTCGACCGGGTTGGCCCAGGTCGGCCCCGGCGAGGTCGGGGTGGTCCGCCGGTTCGGGGCGGTCGAGGCCGACCTCGGGCCGGGGCTGCACGTCCGCTGGCCGTGGCCGGTAGAAGAAGTTACCCGCGTCAGCCCGGCCGAGGTCCGGACCGTCGAGGTCGGCTTCCGCGGCCTCACGCCGGAGCAACGGCCCGGGCTCCTGCCGGCCCCGCCCCGGGCGGCGTCCGGGTGGTCGAGCCCGCACGCCGAGGGCGTCGCCCGGCTGACCGACGAGGCGGTGATGATCACCGGCGACGGCGACCTGGTCGAGGTGCTGGCGACAATCCGGTACCGGGCCGCCGACCCCCGCCGGTTCCTGTTCGCCGCCGCCGACCCGGACGCGGTCATCCGGTCGGCGGCCGAGGCGGTGCTGCGGGAGCTGGTCGCCGGCGGGCGGTTCCTGGAACTTTTGACCGTCCGCCGGGCCGGGCTCGAAGCCGACGCCCTGGCCCGGCTCGGCCGGCGGCTGGACGAGGCCGTCCCCGGCGGGCTGGGGGTGACGCTCGACGGGTTCACCCTGCACGACCTCCACCCGCCGCCGGAGGTGGTGGCCGCGTACCACGCCGTTGCGAAGGCGATCCAGGAGCGGGACCGGCTGGTGAACGAGGCCGAGGGGGACGCGACCCGGGCCCGCCGGCGGGCCGACGAGGACGCCGACCGGGTCCTCAGCCGGGCGGCGGTCGAGGCGGGTCGGGTGGTCGAGGACGCGAAGGCGAACCGGGATGCGTTCCTGGCGTGGTATCGGGCCCGGACCGAGCCGACGCCCGACGAGCAAGCCGCGTGGGCGGCCGAGCGGGAGACCCGCCTGAAGGCCGGCGAGAGCATGGCCGCGGTGGACAAGGACCTGGCCGACCGCAAGGCCCGGGTGCTGGCCGACCGGCGGCGGCTGATCGACGCCCGGCTGGCCGCCCGGGCCGCGGCCGACGCCTTCCGGGGCCGGGACAAGGTGCTGGTGGACGCGGCCGACCTGCCCGGCAAGCGGCAGCTCCTCCTCTTCGATCCGGACCTGCTCCGGGCCGCCCCGGGGCTCGGCCCGCGGGTGGGCGAGCCGAAGGACCCGTAGTCGGTGGTGTTCCGGGCGAACCCCGAGCGTGAGCGAGGGGGTGGCAGCACCCCCTCGCTCACGCTCGGGGTTCGCCCGAAGCGAGGGGCTCACGCCCCCTCGCCTAAATCCCCAGCGCCTCCCGCTTCTCGGCGATGAACGGCAGGTGGTGCTTGACGTGGTTGGTCGCGTACCGGACGATCTGTTCGAGCGTCTGCGGACCTTTCAGGCTGTGGACGCCGGTGAGCCGGAACGCCTCGGCCGGCAGCCCCCGGAGGATGCAGGCCATCTGCCGGCGGGTCGCCTCGACCACCGCCACCTCCTCGTCGGCGTCCCGGTCCTCGTAGCGGAGGTGCTCGGCGAATTGGTTCTCGTCCGCGGCCAGGAGCGACGGGTTGTCGCCCAGGGCGATCACCCGCTTCATCCGGTCGGCGAACACCGGCTCGAAGTCGGCGACGTGGCACAAGACTTCGAGGGTACTCCACTTCCCCGTGACCGGCCGGGCCCGGAGGTGGTCCGGGGACATCCCGGCGACGGCCGCCCGCAGGTCGGCGGCCCCCTTCAGGTACTCGGCGGCCAGGGCGTCGGCGGCAGTCGGCATCGGGCGGGCTCCGGAAGGGGTTCAGTCGCCGGGGACGACTTCGCCGCCGTTGCGGGTGCTCATGGCCTGGAGGACCGGCTGGGACAGGCTGTCGCGGAGGAACCGGACGCTGCCGTCGGCCATCGCCACGTTCGTCCCGCCGGGGTGCTTGCTGCCGTGGGCCCCGAGCCGGGCCCACCAGAGCTGGGCCAGCGGCGGCCACGGGACCGGCTCCGGCGGGGGGGCCGGCAGGCCCGGCCCGAGCGGCTGGGGCGGCACCCACCGGGTCGGGTGGCCGTACCCGATGTGGACCTGCCCGCTCAGGAGGCCGCCGGCCGCGTGCGGCCCCGGCCGCGGGGCCCAGACGCTGTACGGGGCCACCCCCTGCGGCATCGGGTCCGGCTTCGGGATGAGCGGGGCGTCCAGGTACGAGTCCAGGGCCTCGTCCCCGACCACCCGCTCGCCGAACAGGATGGTGTTCGACTGGCCGTCCTTGACGGCGGTGAACGGGACCCCGGCCTGGTTCGGCTTCGGCTTGGACAGCGGGCCGGTGGTGTGGAACATCCCGTCCGCCTTGGCCTCCTCCGGCGGGAACGCCTTCGACCCGCCGTTCCCCCCGTAGGTGGTGATCGCGGCCAGCCCGATGGCGGTGACGCCCGGGTTCGGGTTGATCGTCTGGCTCGGGCAGACGGACAGCGGCAGGACGTTCCCGGCCCGGAAGTTCGGCCCGAGGTAGTTGGTGGACGGGGTGGTGAAGTCCCAGTCCTGGTAGAGCGGCCCCTGCTCGACGTGCGGGAGCAGCTCGACGAACAGGGTCGTGTGCCGGGGGCCGCCCTGCTCGACCGCGGTGGGGAGCCGGCCCTTGGTGGTGTGGTAGTCGTGGGCGGCCAGGGCCCACTGCTTCAGGTTGTTCTGGCACCGGGACCGGTTGGCCGCCTCCCGGACTTTTTGGACCGCGGGCAGCATCAGCCCCATCAGGACGGCGATGATGGCGATCACCACCAGCAGCTCGATCAGCGTGAACGCTCCCCTGGGACCGCGGGCGTCCCGCCCGCCCACGGCCGAGGAGCGGGCGGGACGCCCGCGGTCCCGGGGGGGCGGCTCGATCAGCGTGAAGGCGGGGCGGCCGCGGCGGGACATACCGGCCTCCGGGTGCGGGGCGGGGATGATAGGTTCATCATTCCACCCCCGCCCCGGCCCGTCCACGGCCGACCGGGCGATTTGGGGGATTTCTCCGGTCCCGCGGGCGCACGAACCGGCCCGGGGGTGTTGGCCCCCGGGCCGATGAACGAGCGCGTCCGCCGGTCAACACGAGACGCTCGTGTTCCGGCGAAACCGGGCCAGCCCGCACCCGGCCGCCCCGATCAGCCCGAGCACCAGCCCGGCCGGGGCCGGGACCGGGGCGGCCTGCGGCTCTCGCGGCGACGCCCGCATGGCCAACTGGTCCTGGGCCGTCGGGTGGCTCAGCCACACCAGCTCCTGGCCGGCGTACTTGGTCCCGAACAGGTTCGGGTCGGTCGGCAGGGCGGTCAGCCACCCCTGGGCCAGGGTCGCGGCCGCGCCGTTCGGCTTCTTCACCTGGAAATTCCCGCCCGCCACGTCGAGCGCCCCGGCCCCGTCGTACACCAGCTCCCAGACGGCCAACTGGAAGGCGGCCGACGCGGTCGACCCGGTGAACCCGTTCGCCCCCCAGGCCGGGTCGTAGTGGCCGGCCCAGAGCGTCTCGAACAGCTTCCCGACCGCCGGGCCGGCCGCCGCCGCGACCGGGTCGACCTGGAAGGTGTACGCCTGCCCGGTCGAGATGTACTGGGACAGTTGGACGCAGAACGTGGCGGTCGGGTCGGCGAAGCCGCCGGCCGGCGGGCCGCCGACCGGATCCCAGTAGTACGGCCCGGGGACCCCGCTGACCGTGCCCCCGGGGTAGGAGACGGCCACCGCACCGGCGGCGGTGGTGTGGTCGAACTGGAGCGTGACGTACCCGGCGGCGGCCCGGCCCGGGGCGGCCAGGAACCCGGCGGCGATCACCCCGACTGCGAGGCAGGAGCGGACGGCAAACGACATCGAACGGGACTCCGGATGACGGACGTATTGGGTTGCCGGCGGTCGGGCGGCCGGTCGGCGGGCGGGTAACGCAGCGGCCGTGCCCCGCCGTCGGCCGAACCCACCCGGCCGTCCGAAGTGTCGCTGTGACAGCCGGTTGTCGCGGTTTCCGGCCGGGCGGGAGCGGCGGAGGTGTTTCCATACCCGAGCGCCGAACACCTGTCTGGCAGCGGCACTAACACCGCCGACCGCCCGCCGTACACTCACCCGATGACCCTGCACGTCCCCGAGCTGTCGCTGGTGGTACTGGTCGGCCCGTCCGGGGCCGGCAAGTCGACCTTCGCCCGGGCCCACTTCAAGCCCACGGAAATCCTGTCGTCCGACTACTTCCGCGGCCTGCTGGCCGACGACGAGACCGACCAGTCCGTCTCGGCCGGGGCGTTCGAGCTGCTGCACCTGGTCGCCGGGAAGCGGCTGGCCCTCGGCCGGCTGGCCGTCATCGACGCCACCAACGTCCGGCCCGAAGCCCGCAAGCAACTGCTCGACATCGCCCGCCGGCACCACGTCCAGGCCGTCGCCGTCGTCCTCGACGTTCACCCGGACGTGTGCGCCGCCCGGAACCAGCTCCGGCCGGACCGGCAGTTCAGCCCGCACGTCGTCCGCCGGCACGCTGACGACCTGCGGCGTTCGGTCGGCCGACTGACCGACGAGGGCTTCCGCCGGGTGTGGGTGCTGCGGGGCCCGGCCGAGGTCGCGGCCGCGACGGTCGAGCGTGCGCCGCTGCCGGTGGACAAGCGGGCCGACCGCGGGCCGTTCGACATCGTCGGCGACGTGCACGGCTGCCTGGACGAGCTGCTGGCCCTCTTGATGAAGCTCGGGTACGCCCTCACCAACACCGGCGACGGCTGGACCGCCAGCCACCCGGACGGCCGGAAGCTGGTGTTCGTCGGCGACCTGTGCGACCGCGGCCCGGACACCCCGGGCGTGCTGTACCTGGCGATGGACGCGGCCGCCCGGGGTGCGGGGTACACGGTCGTCGGCAACCACGACGACAAGCTCCTGCGGTGGCTGCGGGGCGACCGGGTGAAGGTGGCCCACGGGCTGCAACTGAGCATCGACCAACTCGGGGCGTACCCGCCCGAGTTCCGGGACCGGGTCCGGGACTGGCTCGGCCGGCTGCCCAGTCACCTCGTCCTCGACGGCGGCAAGCTGGTCGTGGCCCACGCCGGGCTGACCGAGGAGATGCACGGCCGGGTGTCCGGGGCGGTCCGGTCGTTCGCCCTGTACGGCGACACGACCGGGGAGACGGACGAGTACGGCCTACCCGTCCGGCGGGACTGGGCGGCCCGCTACCGCGGCCGGGCGAACGTCGTCTACGGCCACACCCCGGCCCTGCGGACGGAGTGGGTGAACCGGACGCTCTGCCTCGACACCGGTTGCGTCTTCGGCGGGTCGCTGACCGCCCTGCGGTATCCGGAGATGGAGCTGGTGTCGGTCCCGGCGCTCAAGGAATACGCGGAGTCGAAGCGGCCGTTGTTCGGGAAAGCGGACCCCACCCCCGGCCCCACTCCCCCGCAGGGAGAGGGGGAGTCGGAGGAGACCCCACCCCCTAACCCCCTCCCCCGCGGGGGGAGGGGGGACCGGAAAGAAGAAGACGAGGAGGCCGCCGAGTCTCTCTCCCCTCCCCCCGCGGGGGAGGGGACGGGGGTGGGGTCTCCGGTTCCTGCCTTGTCCCCCCTCTCCGCTGCGGGGAGGGGGTTGGGGGGAGGGGTCGTTTCCGACGCCGCCGACCTCCTCGATCTCGCGGACGTGACCGGCAAGCGGGTGATCGAGACCGCCGTCGCCGGGCGGGTGCTGATCCGGGAGGCGAACGCGGCCGCGGCCCTGGAGGTGATGACCCGGTTCGCGGCCGACCCGCGGTGGCTGGTCTACCTGCCGCCGGCGATGGCCCCGGTCGAGGCGTCGCCGCTGCCGGACGTCCTCGAACACCCGGCCGAGGCGTTCGCCTACTTCCGCCGGGAGGGCGTCGGCCGGGTCGTGTGCGAGGAGAAGCACATGGGGTCGCGGGCCGTCGTGATCGTCTGCCGGGACGAGGCGGCCGCGACCCGGCGGTTCGGCGTCACCGGCGAAACCGGGATCGTGTATACCCGGACCGGCCGGCGGTTCTTCGACGACCCGGCGACCGAGGCCGAGTTCCTGGGGGTGGTCCGCGAGGCGGTCACGGCGGCCGGCTGGTGGGGCCGGTTCGGCACGGACTGGGTCGCCCTCGACGGCGAGCTGATGCCGTGGTCGGCGAAGGCCCAGGAGCTGCTGAAGCGGCAGTACGCGGCGGCCGGCAGCGCCGGCCGGGCGGCCCTGGCCGAGGTGAACGCGGCGCTGGCGGGGCGGACCCCTCCCCCTAACCCCCTCCCCGCAACGGAGAGGGGAGGCAAAGACAGACCCCACCCCCCTAACCCCCCTCCCCCGCGGGGGGAGGGGGGAACAGAACCGAGCGGTTCCTGTCTTCCTCCCCCTCCCCCCGCGGGGGAGGGGGCCGGGGGGTGGGGTCTCCCCGCTCTCCGCACCCGGTTCGCGGCGAAGGCCGAGGCGGTCGGGCGGTTCGTGGCCGCGTACCGGCGGTACTGCTGGCCGGTGGGCGGGGCCGGCGACCTCCGGTTCGCCCCGTTCTTCCTCCTGGCGACCGAGGGGGCGACCTACTTCGACCGCGACCACGGCTGGCACATGCGGACGGCGAACGAGTTGGCGAGCGGGGGGCGTGAGCCCCCTGATATGCCGGATCAGGGGGCTCACGCCCCCCGCTCGCCAGGAGTGATGTTCGCCACCCCGTACCGGGAGGTGGACCTTGCGGACAAGGCTCAGGTGGCGGCGGCGACGGACTGGTGGCGGGAGCGGACCGAGGCCGGCGGGGAGGGGATGGTGGTCAAGCCGTCCGGGCCGGTCACCCGCAACGGCAAGGGGCTGGTGGTTCAGCCGGGGCTGAAGGTCCGCGGCCGGGAGTACCTGCGGATCATCTACGGCCCGGACTACCTGGCCCCGGAGAACTTGTCCCGGCTCAAGCACCGGGGGGTCGGGGCCAAGCGGGGGCTGGCCGCCCGGGAGTTCGGGCTGGGGGTGGAAGGGCTGACCCGGTTCGCCCGGGGGGACGGCCTGCGGGCCGTCCACGAGTGCGCGTTCGCCGTCCTCGCCCTGGAGAGCGAGCCGGTCGACCCGCGGCTCTGACCGCCGGGCAGGGGCTTTCCCCCCCGCCCGTGGTCGTTCGACTACGAGGCGGTCGGGCGGCCGGCCCGCATCCGCCGGACCAGCCCGCACCCGGCGAGGCCGCCCAGCATCAGGGCCGTGCTGGTCGGCTCCGGGACCGGGATCACCGTCAACTGGTCCTGGGCGGTGGGGCTCGACAGCCACACCAACTGCTGGCCCTTGAACGTGTCCTTGAAGGTGTTCGGCTTGCTCTTGTCGGCCAGGTAAGCGAGCCACGTCTTGGCCAGCCCGTAAGCCGTCTTGGTGTCCCCGAGTTGCGTGTCCGTGCCCGCCTTGAAGTTACCGGCCCTCAGGTCGAGATTACCCGGCCCGTCGTACACCAACTCCCAGACGACCAGTTGGAAGGCGGTCGACGCGACCGACCCCTTGAAATCCTTGCTGTTGTTCCAGTTGTTCTTGGCTTGCTTCTTGGCGTCGTTGTTGTAATCCCAGTTGTAGTAAGCCCCCCAGAGCTTGCGGAACAGGTCGCCGTTCCCCGCCTTCACCATGTCGTCCACCGGGTTGACGGTGTACGAGTACTTGTTCGGTATCTGGATCGTCTGGGTGAGTTCGACGCAGAGGGTGACCGTCGGGTCCGAGAATCGGCCGGCCAAGTCTCCGCCCGTCGGCTTCCAGTAATACGGGCCCGGGGTGACGGTGGCGGTCTTATCCTTGTTCTTATCGTCCTTGTAGGTGACCTTGGTCGACTGACCCGTAGCCTTGTTGAACTGAAGTTGAACCATCCCGGCCGAGGCCCGGGGCGGGCCGGCCGCGAGGCCGACCGCGGTCAGGGCTGCGACGGCCCAAAACGTGCGGCGGGGGCGAACGCCGAACACCATGACACGGTACTCCAAAAAGTGCGGACGGGTGACAAGGGCGTGGTAGGAACGGCCGGCCGAGCGGCCGCCATGACGGGGAGGTGCCGACCCAAATGAGTCGCTTCGTTCATGACGGTTGCATCCGGCCGCGGAGACGGGACCGGACTGCTGGGCGTAACCGTTCGTGACGCGGTCTGGCGGGAAGTCCCGTGCTGAGCTGCGTCGAGTCTTACAATACCAAAGATTTCGGACACCGCAAATAGTTTTCAAGATTTTCGGCGGCCGGGCGAATAACCCCCGATGCGGGGGGTTCGGCCCGGATTGCCGGCCCTGTACCGGGGGCAGCCGCGATGAAGTTCACGTACCGGTCCGGCCAGCGGCCGCTGGACGGGTTTACCATCAAACGGGGGGTCGGGCAGGGCGGGTTCGGGGAGGTCTACTTCGCCGTCAGCGACGCCGGCAAGGAGGTCGCCCTGAAGCGGCTCTTCCGCACCCCGGACGCCGAGCTGCGGGGCGTGGCCCACTGCCTGAACCTCAAGCACCCCCACCTCGTCCACCTGTACGACCTCCGGACCGACGACCGGGGCGACCGGTGGGTGGTCATGGAGTACGTCTTCGGCGAGTCGCTCGCCCAGTGGATCAACCGCTACCCGACCGGGCTGCCGGCCGGGCTGGTCCGGGAGTGGTTCGGGGCGGTCGCCCGGGCGGTCGGCTACCTCCACGACCAGGGGGTCGTCCACCGGGACCTGAAGCCGGCCAACATCTTCGTCGAGAACGGGCACCTGAAGATCGGCGACTACGGCCTCTCGCGGCGGATCAGCGTCAGCGCCGGCGGCGAGCTGACCCAGGGGGTCGGCACCCCGAACTACATGGCCCCGGAGATCAAGAACGGCAACTACACCCAGTCGATCGACGTCTACGCCTGCGGGGTGATCCTGTACGAGATGCTGACCGGGCACCCGCCGTTCGACGGCCAGACCCCGATCGAGGTGATGATCAAGCACCTGACCGACCGCCCGGACCTGTCCCGGGTGCCGGCCGGGTTCCGCCCCGTCCTCGAGCGGGCCCTGGACAAGAACCCGGCCACCCGCTTCCCGTCCATGCGGGAGTTCGCCCAGGCGGTCGACGCCGTCCGGGCCGACGACGCCCCGCCTGTCGACCCGCCCCCGGTCCCGGCCGTCCGGCCGGCCCCGCCGCCGACCGGGGCCGCCCCGGC
>JAIEQO010000628.1 GCA_019747655.1 Gemmataceae bacterium
GAGGGCGATCTCCCCGTCGGTCCGCCCGCGGCTGACCAGGGCGTCGCGGCAGACCCGGCGGACCTCGGCGTCCGGGTCGTGCAGCCACCGGCACAGCTCCTCGTCGCCGACGACCGGCGGGCCGTCGGCGGCCGGGCCGACCGCGAACAGGGCGGCCCGGCGGACCTCCGGCTCGGCGGCGTCGAGCAGCGGCAGGAGGTCGGCCCGCATCCCGACGGCCGGGTGCATGGCCGCCCGGATCGCGGCGAGCCGACTACCGGCGGCCGGCATCGCCAGTCCGGCGGCAACGACCGGCCGATAGCTGCTCGCCTGGTCCGGCCCCATCCGCTTGACGATGACGGGGAGGAGGTCGAGGACGGCGGCCTTCCCGCCGTCGTCGCACCGGGGGAAGGCGTCGAGGAGAACGCCGCAGACCGGGACGGCGGCGGACTCGTCGGGCTGGTCGGTGACGAAACGGCCGAGGGCGGCCAGGACCGCGGGCCGGGCCGGCGAGTCGTGGGGGAGGAGGTCGACCAGGGCCGACCGGCCGCGGTCGGTGGCGGCGAGCTTCCCGGCCCAGGCCGCCCGGTCGTCGTCGGTCGTCGCCGACTTGAGCCGGTAGGCGGCGTACCGGACCTCCAGGTCGGCCCGGTTCATGTACCCCCAGGCCCCGGCGGCGAGGACGGCGACGGCCAGCCCGCACCCGACCCGGATCGCCCACTTCCGCATCGGTCGGCCCTCCTGGCAAGCGGCGGACTCTACCCCGGCCCGGGAGGGTGGGGCAAGGGCAACCCCCGCCGGCCCCGGGAATCCCTCACCTCCCCGGCCCCCGCCGGCCGATCCATGTCCCGGACGTTCCCCAGCCCGCGGCGGACGAGGTGCCCCCTATGACCGGGACCGGCCTGTTCCTGGGAACCCTGGTCGCGGCCGCCGGGGCGGGCGGGCCGCCGGCCGGGGCGATGCCGGCCCCGACCACGGCCCCGATGGCCCTGCCGATGAATGCCGGGCCGGTCCGGGTGGCCCTCGCGGATGTCGTCGACCCGGCCTGGCGGGAGGCCGTCCTGGCCGTCGTCCGCAAGCCCACCCTGAGCACCCGGGGGGCGTCGGACGAGGTGGTCTGCACCCCGGCCGTGTACGAGTTCTTGCTCGACCACCCGGACCGGGCGGCCCTGGCCTGGCGGCGGCTGAAGGTCCCGTGCGTGGACATCAGCGACCGCGGCCAGGGGCGGTTCGCCTGGACCGACCCGGACGGCAGCGAGCTGGTCTGGCAGACGGTCGGCAAGTTCCCCGAGGGGCGGGTGTGGTACGCCAGCGGGAAGGCGAAGGCGTCGGCGGCCGCCCCGATGGTCCCGGTCAAGGCGGTGGTGGTGCTGACCCACCCGGGGAAGGACCGCGGGGACGGGACGGCCGCCCTCCGGCCGGCCGTCCAGGCGTACCTCCAGACCGACAGCCGGGCGGCCAACCTGGTCCTGCGGCTGATGGGGCCGACCGCCCCGAAGCTGGCCGAGCAGGGGTGCGAGCAGTTGCTGTTCTTCTTCGCCGGGGTGGCCCGGTACTGCCAGGCCCACCCGGAGAAGGCGGACGAGCTGCTGGCACCCCCGAAGAGGTAAGACGGAAAGCGGGTTCACCACAGAGTCACAGAGAGCACCGAGCAGACACAAGACCGGAGCAGGGTTTTCAAACCCGGTCTCCTCCGTCTTTCTCTGCTCGGTGCTCTCTGTGACTCTGTGGTGAACCCGTTTTCACACCCCACCGGGTCAATCCGTCTTCCGGACCACCGCCCCCGGCCCGACCCGGCCGGCGATCAGCCGCGGCTCCGGGCCGCCCCGGTCGGCCGGGCCGTACTCCACCCGGGCCGGGCCGTCGACCTCGGCGAACGTCAACGTCCCTTCGACGGTGAGCCGGACGCCGACCCGGGTGCCGGCCCCGTCGACCCGGCCGTGCAGCCCGACCTCCTTCGCCACCACCTCGACCGCCGCCCCGCCGCCGACCGACCCGCCGGGTGAGTCGAACCGGACCGACCCGCCGGGGGCGTGGACGGTCAACTTCGACTGCCCGTCCACCCGGGCCAGGACCGTGACCCGGCCGTTCGGGGCCCGGACGACCAGCCGCGACCCGCCGCCGACCGGTCCGACCACGACCACCTCGGCGGCGTCGAGTTCGGCGCAGTCGAGGACGGCCCCGCCGTCGAGCCCGCTGACCACCAGCTTCTTGACCCGCCCGCGGAGGACGAGGGTGCTGCCGGGCCGGACGTGCGGGGAGGCGGTGCCGTCCGGGTTGTCGAGCCGCAGGGCGGCCGGCCGCCGCGGGTCCGGCTTGGCGAACACGTCCGCCGGGGGGTCTCGCTTGGCGAGCGGGTCATCGGTTTGGGCGAGCGGGGGGCGTGAGCCCCCCGGTTCCGCAGGCGCGGCGGCCCGGGCGGCCACCTCCCGGGGCATCGGGGCGACGGCGAACGCGAGACGGGGGCGTGAGCCCCCGGAGTCGGTTGACTCGGCGAGCGGGGGGCGTGAGCCCCCTGATCCGGCGACCGCGGGACCGGCCGCGGGGTAGTTCTGCCACCCGAGGACGCCGCCGACCCCGACCGCAAGCCCGGCGGCGAACCCGAGGACGACCGGCCCGGCGACGGGCCGGCTCGGAGTCGGGGCGTGCGGGGCATGCGAGCCCCCGACCGTCTGTCCGGGCGGGCGGGGGGCGTGAGCCCCCTGATTGGCGAGCGGATCAGGGGGCACACGCCCCCCGCCCGCCGGGGCTTCCGGCACCGACCCGACGGTCCCGCAGATGGGGCAGGCGGCCGAGTCGATCAGGTCGGGGGCCCGGGGAAGGCCGCAGGACGGGCAGGTGACGGTGGCCATCGGCGGGTGGTCCCTCGGCGGCGGGCGACGCGGCCACCCCGTCAGTGTCGCACGCCCCCCGGCCGGGGTAAAGGACTGGTCGGCCGCTACCAATCCTCCGGCAACCGCGCGAAATACTGTTGGGGGCGACTGCGTGCGTCGCCGAGGGCGACGGATTCCGTCGGGTCGGCCCGCTCGTGGATCAGGCCGTTGCGGTACTCCCGGACTTCGTGAACGTCCCGTCGGAGGCGGTCGGGGACCCGCACCCGGGAGGCGACCGCGTCGATCAGGTCACGGGTTTGGGGGTCGGTGTCTCGGGCGGTGGCCCAGAAACTTCGCAGCCCGGCCTCGAATGCCGCGAACAGCCGGATCAGGTAAGTACCTTCGAGGTTGGCCGACATGCCGGCGACATCCCAGGCGGCCCGGTCCCGCGGCCGGCGGATGTCACCCCGTTCGAGCCCCCGGATGAGCGCGTCGGCCGCCGCCCGCGCCGCCGCGAACTCGGCGACCACTCCCCCGATCCGGGCGTGCCAGTCGCGGCGGTTAGTCGGCATGGCGGCTCATCCGCCCGACGAGGGCGAGGAACGCCTCGACCGTGAACGCCCCGGTCAACTCCCCGTACCGGCCGAGCGGGCTGTCCGGCCGCCGGTCGGGCGGCAACTCGGCGAGCGGCACGGTGACGGCGTACATCCAGCCGCCCGGCTCGCGGTAGACGGTCGCCACGGTGTCGTACTCGGGCATCCGGTACAGCCGGCCGACCCCGAGCGTCTCGGCCGCGAACCGGGCGTCGGGCTCGAACATGAACTTGAGGAAGTCGATCTGGAAGACGAGGGCCGGAACCTCGTACCCTCCGAGCGGCTCTTCGGTGATCCGCTTCGGGATGCGACGGGTCGGCCAGTCCCGCTCCTTGCACCACCCCTCCACGTCCGACACCAGTTGCTCGACCGCCCGGACCCGCTCGTCCCGGACCTGCTCCCGGTCGGCGGTCGGTTCGGCCGGCGGAGTCATCACGCTCATGGTCGTCCTCCCCGGGCTACGCCCCCATGATACCGGGTCGGGTCAGTTCCCGGGGGCGAGGAAGTAGATCGGCTGGAGCGGGAACCGCCGCCGGGCCTCACGGCGTCCGGAGCTTCATCACCTCGCCCTCCCGCTCCCACATCGACCGGGCGTACACGACCTTGACCTTCTCCGCCGCCGACCGGCCGATCGTGTCCCCGTCCGGGATCGCCGCCCCGCGGCCGAGGACGTAGCCGACGATGCTCGAACAGAAGTCGTGCAACTCGCCCGGCTCCCAGGACGACCGGTCGACCTCGACCTCGGGCAGCCCGAACGCCCGCAGCCCGGTCGTGGCGAATCGGGCCGTTTTCCCGTCCTCGGACCAGAGCCGGTGGTCAACCCAGAGCGGGGCGACCGGGTCTTCGGCCGACACCACCGCCGCCAGTTCCCGGAACGCCTCCGGCTGGTGAACCACCGTCCCGGCGCCCCAGTAGACGCCGGCCGCGTCGGTCAGCTCGGTGACGACCGCCACGTACTTCGTCAGCCAGACGTGGCGTTCGAGTGGGGTGCCGGGGCCGCCCATCAGGGAGACGATGAGGTGGTGGGTGTGGCCCCGCAACTCGTCCGCCGCCGTCGGCCACCACCGGGCCGTCTCGCACGGGCCTTCCAGGTCGTCCCACGGAACCGGGGCCGGCATGAGCGACACGAACGCCATCCCGTCGGGGACGGTGAAGAACAGCATCCCGTCGCGGTCGTCCGGGTCGGTCGGGGCCGGCTCGACCGGGTACTTCTCCCGGAGTACGGCCAGCAGCCGTCCGCCGTCCGGCATCCGGGCCGAGTTCAGCGGGACGAACACCACGATCGGGTTGCCGCCGTCATCCGCCATCACTCGCCTCCGGTTCGGGAACGCCGGACCGCCACGGTGGTTGGGAGGCCGTCACGGCACCGTCGCCCGGGCCGACTCGATCAGCCGGGTGGTACTGTCCAGCCAGCCGGTCAGCCCCCGCTCCCGGGCCTCGTCCTCGGCGAACCGCAGGACCTCGTCGTAGGACTGCTCGCCGCGGGCCGCCCGCTCCATCTCCAGGACGACCCGGTGGAACAGGTCGGCGAGGTGGTAGACGACCTTATCGCCCCGCTCCGCGCCGGCCGCCCGCATCTGGACGAGGGCCTGGAACAACAGCCGGTGGACGGCCTCGGCCGGGGCGGACGACGGGCTCGACATGGGTTACTCCAGGTCCGGGAACATCGACACGTCCGGGGTGTACTCCAGAACCGGGACGAGGGCGTCCGGGTCGATCGTGCTGTTCGGGTCGGCCGCCCGCCGGAGCAGCTCGTGGGCCCGGCCGTTGCCGTCCACGAGCTGCCCGGTCCGGGTGTTCTCCGTCAGGTAGTCCCCGTTCCTCGGGGCACGGGCGGACTCCAGTAGCTCGTCGTCCGTGAGCCGTTGCGTCCCCGGCCGCGGGGCGGCGTGGGCCGGGTACGGCATCGGCTTGAGGTCGCGGATGCGGACCTGCTTCATGGGCGATCACACCGCCGGCGAATTCTACCCCACCATCACATACGGCTCGACGTACGGCCCCTTCGGGATGACCGCCAGCGTGGCCGCCGGGCCGTAGCCCGCCAGCGCCTCGGCCACCGCCGCCTCCACCGACGCCGCCGGCTCCACCCGACAGCGGCGGAGGACATCGGCCGGCAGGCCCCCCGTCACCACCTTCACCCGGCAGTGTCCCAGCACCTTCTTCAGCATCACCAACTGCCACTCGTCCATCTCGCAGGTGTCGCTCTCGGCCGGCTTGTCGTACCCGCCCGACGCCTCGTACCGGTCCAGCACCTCCCGGAACTCCGGGCTGCCCAGGCCCTCCGTCAGGCTGGCCGCTAGCACGATCGTCCCGCCCTTCTTGACGATCGGCAGGGCCCCCGTCAGCCCCTTCACCGCCTGATACCAGGTGGTGTCCAGCGGGTAGCCGGCGCAGCTCGTCACCACCACGTCGCAGGCCGCCGGCACCCCCGCCCGGACCACCCGCCGGCAGAAGCTCACCCCCTCCTCCCAGGCCCGGACCATGTCACCCGCCCCCACCCACGTCACCCGCCGCTTGCCGTCGATGCAGACGTTCACGATGAAGTCGCACCCGGCCATCCGCGCGATCCGCGTGTTCTCCTCGTGGACCGGGTTCCCCTCGACGCTGCCGGCGTCGGCCTTCGGGTGCTCCAGGAACCGCGGCCCGTGCCACACCCGGACCGTCTCCAGCCCGGCGATCCCCGGGCAGATCAGCTTCCGGCCGCCCGAGTACCCGGCCATCAGGTGCGGCTCGATCAGTCCCGTCGTGATCTTCAGGTCGGCCTGGGTGTAGCGCTTGTCGATCCAGGCCGGCACGCCGCTCGGCGTGGTGCCCAGGTACTCGTGGCTGTCCCGGTCCTTGCCGAAGTGGTTCTCGCACCGGTACGTCTTGGCCACCCACTCGCCGACCAGCTCGACCAGTTCGTCCCCCTCGTTGGGGCGGTGCAGGCCGGTGGCGACGAGGATGGTGATGCCGTCCCGGGGGACGCCGGCGGCCTCGATCGTCCGCAACAGCGGCGGCAGGATGAGGGCGTTCGGCACCGGCCGGGTGATGTCGCACACCACCACGCAGGCCGTCTTCTTGCCGCGGGCGATCTCGGCCAGCGGCCGCGAGCCGATCGGGTGGGCGATCGCCTCCTCGATGGCGGCCGCCGGGTCGGCCAGAGGTTCGGCGGGCGAAATGGCCAGCGGCGGGGCGATCAGCCGGTCGGCCGGGAGGGTGACGGGCAGGCCGGTCCGGCCGTAGTCGAGGGTGACGTTCATCAGGGGTCGGGGGTCGGGGGTCGGGGGTCGGGGGTCAGTGCAGACCCCGGGAGGGCTGTGCTTGTCAGGGGTTGCGAAGGATCATATTATCACCGTTCCGGCGGGGTCGGTCTCGGTTTCCTGACCCCCGACCGCTGACCCCTGACCCCCGAATCCCATGTCCATCGACAAGAGCTTGCGGCGGAAGGGCGGGATGGCCCGCACCCGCTGCGTCATGACCCGGGCCGAGCGGATCGCCAAGATGATGGAGAGCGGGACGTTCGCCGAGGGGCGGAGCCCGTTCAACCTGCCCAAGACCCGGGTGACCAAGATCGTCCTGAAGAAGAAGGCCAAGAAGGAGGCGGCCGAGGGCGACGCCGCCGCGGCCGCGGCCCCCGCCGGCGGGGACAAGAAGGCCGAGGCCAAGCCGGCCGCCGGCGGGAAGAAGTAGCCCTTCGGGAAGGCAAAGGGTAAAAGGAAGAAGGAACAAGGGCAGGCGCCGGGCCGCATCCCTTAGTTCCTTCTTCCTTTTGCCTTCTTCCTTATGCCCCTCGCGTACATCGGCCTCGGGTCGAACCTCGGCGACCGCCGGGCCACCCTCCAGGCGGCCGTCCGCCGGCTCCGGGCCGAGCCCGGGCTGCGGCTGGCCGACTCGTCCGAGGTGTACGAGACGGCCCCGGTCGGCGGCCCGCCGGGGTCCGGCCCGTTCCTGAACGCCGTCGTCGCGGTCGAGACCGACCGCGCCCCGCACGACCTCCTCACGCTGCTCCGGGCCGTCGAGCACCAGTTCGGCCGGGTCCGCGGCGAACCCAACGCCCCCCGCACCCTCGACCTCGACCTCTTGCTCTACGACGACCAGGTCCTCTCCACGCCCGACCTCGTCGTCCCCCACCCCCGGCTGCACGAGCGGGCGTTCGTGCTGGTCCCGCTGGCCGACATCGACCCGGACGTGGTCCACCCGAAGCTCAAGAAGACGGCCGCGCAACTCCTCAAGAAGCTCGGGGTGAAGGACCCCGGGGCGGTCGAGCCGTACAAGCCGCCGGCGGCTGCCAGGGGGACACTGGCCGGGCTGAAGTGCCTCGTCACCGGGTCCACCTCCGGTATCGGGCGGGCAATCGCCGGGGCGTACGGGGACGAGGGGGCGGAGGTCGTCTACCACGGCCGGAAGGTCCTGTGGGGCGGGCACTGCATCCCGGCCGACCTCCGCGACCCGGTCGCCGGCGACCGGCTGGCGGCCGACGCCTGGGCGGCCGTCGGCGGGCTGGACGTGGTGGTCCTCAACGCCGGGGCCGACACCCTGACCGGCGAGGCGGCGAAGTGGTCGTTCGACCAGAAGCTGGACGCCCTGGTGGCGGTCGACCTGAAGGCGACGATGCGGCTCGGGCGTGATCTCGGCGGGCGGATGAAGGCCCGCGGCCGGGGGGTGATCCTGACCGTCGGCTGGGACCAGGCCGAGGCCGGGATGGAGGGCGACAGCGGCCAGCTCTTCGCGGCGGTCAAGGGGGCGGTGGCGTGCTTCACCCGCAGCCTGGCGCTGTCGCTGGCCCCGGAGGTGCGGGTGAACTGCCTGGCCCCGGGGTGGGTCCGGACGGCCTGGGGCGAGGGGGCGTCGGACGACTGGCAGGAGCGGGTCCGGCGGGAGACGCCGTTGGGCGTCTGGGGGCTGCCGGAGGACGTGGCCGCGGCCGCCGTCTGGCTGGCGAGCCCGGCCGCGACCTTCATGACCGGCCAGACGGTCCGCGTCAACGGCGGGGCGGTCCGGTAAGAATCGCGGAATGCGGAATCCCGAGCCGAGGACTCCGGTTCGGGATTCCGCATTCCGAATTACTGAGATTGGCACAGGCGGGTGACGTACCGCAGCACGTCCCGGACCGACACCACCCCGACCGGCTTGCCGCCGTCGACCACCGGCAGGTGGCGGTAGCCGCCGGCGTCCATCTTTCCGAGGGCGAAGGCGATGGTGTCGGCCGGGCCGACCGTCTCCGGGTCGGGGGTCATGAAGTCCCGGGCCGGGAGGGCCGCGTACCCCGGCTGGCCGGCCACCTTGGCCAGGAAGTCCCGCTCGGTCAGGATGCCGGCCAGGGTGCCGTCGGGGCGGGTGACGAGGACGGCCCCGATGCCGCCGTCGATCATCGCGCGGACCGCGGCCCCGAGGTCGGCGTCGAGCCGGACGGTGACGGGGGCGCGGGGCCCGAGGGCCGAGACCGGGTCGGTCATCAGCCCCCGCTCGACCCGGTCGTGCGGGGCCGGCTCGTCGAGCGGGGTGAGCGGGGTCCGGCAGTTCCCGCAGGCGTCGCCGCCGGGCGGGTTCGGGCTGCCGCAGGCGGGGCAATACATGCTTCGCGTCCCAAGTCGTCAGGTCTTCAAGTCATCACGTCGAAACCCGGGCGGGACGGCTCCCGGGTCGGCCGGTCAGGTCTTCCCATCCGGACTTGACGACTTGAAGACCTGACGACTTGGGACTACTGGACCGTCCAGATGTCCTCGGCCTTGAACAGGTCCTCGACCTTGCCCGGCCCCTTCTTGGCGACGGCCTGGGCGATCCGGTCGTCCAGCAGCTCCTCGTAGGTCGGCTTCTTGACCGCCCGGAACACCCCGACCGGCTCCGGGAACGGGTCGGCCGCCCCGGGCGTCTCGTCGTGGGCGAACCGGCTGAGCAGGTACGCCAGGGTCGGCTCGTCGGCCGCCTCGTCGTGGGTCAGGACGTCGTCCAGGGCGCAGTCCCGGCCGACCTGGACCACCTCCGGCTTCAGGCCGTTGAGCCGGATGCCCTTGGTCCGGTCCTTGCCGAAGAGCAGCGGCTTGCCGTGCTCCAGGTACAGGACGTTGTCCGCCTTGACCGCCTTGTCGGTGGCGTAGGCGAACACCTCGTCGTTGAAGATTTTGCAGTTCTGGTAGATCTCGACGAACGCGCTGCCCTTGTGGGCGGCCGCCCGCTGGAGGGTGGCGACCAGGTGCTGGACGTCCACGTCGACCGTCCGGGCGACGAACGTGGCCTCGGCCGCCAGGGCGATCGACAGCGGCCGGACCGGGGTCTCGAACGACCCGCCCGGGCTGGTCTTCGAGGCCGTCCCGACCCGGCTGGCCGGGGAGTATTGGCCCTTCGTGAGGCCGTAAATCTCGTTGTTGAACAAGAGGACCTTGATGTCCACGTTCCGGCGGAGGGCGTGGACGAGGTGGTTGCCGCCGATGGAGAGGCCGTCGCCGTCGCCGGTGACGACCCAGACCTGGAGGTCGGGGTTGGCCAGCCGCAGGCCGGTGGCGAAGGTCGGGGCCCGGCCGTGGATGGTGTGGAACCCGTAGGTGTTCATGTAGTACGGGAACCGGCTGGAGCAGCCGATGCCGGAGACGAACACCATCCGCTCCTTCGGCACGCCGACCGTGAGCAGGGCCTTCTTCATCTGGGCCAGGATCGAGTAGTCCCCGCACCCGGGGCACCACCGGACCTCCTGGTCGGTGGTCAGGTCCTTGGTCGTCAGGGTCGGGAGGGTTGCGGCGGACATGCGGCGGGCACCTTATTTATTCGTGGGAGGGTTGTTCGGGGCGGAGCAGGACCGGGGCCTGGGCCAGCACCTCGTCATCGTACCACAACTCGACCCAGTACAGCCCGGGGGCGGGGAACGCCACGTTCTCGATCCGGATGGCGACGCCCTGGACCGCCAGCGGGTCGTTGGCCGGGAACGCGGTCGCGAACGGGCGGGTCCGGCGGACGACGGCGTCGGTGTCGGCGTGGCGGACCTCGGCCCGGACGGCGATGGGGCCGCGGCCGCCGGTCAGTTGGGCGAACACGGTCAGGACCGGGTGGAGGACCGGGTACCGGGACCCCAGCTTCGGGCGGAGCGCGTGGACCAGGCGGAGCAGGCTGAGCCGGTTCGGGTCGGCGGCGTCGGGAACGACCTCCTCGCACACCGCGTAGATCCGGACCGTCGGGCGGACGGCCATCGGGTCAGGCCCCCCCGTCGGCGTAGTCGGTGAACTCGACCATCGGCATCCGTTCGTATTCGACCGTCGATTCCGGCCCCAGCACCCGCTCGATCCCGGCCTCGATCTCGCTGACCAGGAACGGCCGGCCCTGGACCTTGTTCAGCCCCTCGGCGGGCACCAGGTACTTGGCCCGCAGGAGCCAGCAGAGCTGACCCGTGTTCAGTTCCGGCACCAGAATCTTGCGGTACTTCTTCAGCACGGCCGCGGTGTTCTTCGGCATCGGGTTCAGATACCGCAGGTGGGCCTGGGCCACCTTCCGGCCTTGCTTCCGGACCCGCTCCACCGCCGTGGTGATCGACCCGTAGGTCCCGCCCCAGCCGATCACCAACAGGTCGGCGTCGGCGTCGCCGGTGACTTCCAGGTCGGGGATCGTCTGGGCGATGTTCTCGACCTTCCGCCACCGGGTGTCGACCATGTGCTCGTGGTTGCCCGGCTCGTAGTTGATGTTCCCGGTCACGTCCTGCTTCTCGATCCCGCCGATGCGGTGCTCCAGCCCCGGCGTCCCGGGGACGGCCCACGGCCGGGACAACAGGTCGTCCCGTCGGTACGGCAGGAACTTGGCCGCCTCGCCGGCCCCGTTCTCGTGCCCGGCCCCGGCCCAACCGTCACTGTTGGGCCCGGTCGGGTGGGCGACCTCGATCTTCGGGAGTTGGTCCGGCTTCGGCATGTTCCACGGCTCCGACCCGTTGGCCAGGTAGCCGTCGGACAGGAGGAAGACCGGGCACATGAACCGGGTGGCGATCCGGACGGCCTCGTAGGCCATGTCGAAGCAGTCGGTCGGGGACCGGGGGGCGAGGATGGCCGCCGGGCACTCGCCGTTGCGGCCGAACATGGCCTGGAGCAGGTCGGCCTGTTCGGTCTTGGTCGGCAGCCCGGTGCTCGGGCCGCCCCGCTGCACGTCCACGATGACCAGCGGCAGCTCGGTCATGACCGCCAGCCCGATGGCCTCGCTCTTGAGGCAGACGCCCGGGCCGCTGGTGCCGGTGACGCCGACCGCCCCGCCGTAGCTGGCCCCGATGGCCACCCCGGCGGCGGCGATCTCGTCCTCGGCCTGGAACGTCTTCACCCCGAACCGCCGCAGCTCGGCCAGCCCTTCCAGCACCGAGCTGGCCGGGGTGATCGGGTAGCTGGCGTAGACGAGCTTCTTGCCGGCGAGCTGGGTGGCCGCGACCAGCCCGAGGACGATGGCCTCGTTCCCGGTGATCTTGCGGTACGTCCCGGGGGCGATCCTGGCCTGGGCCACCTTGTACTGGACCGGCATGACCTCGACGGTCTCGCCGTAGTTGTACCCGGCCTTCAGGGCCCGGGTGTTGGCGTCCACGTACTGCGGGTTCTTGCCGAACTTGTCCTTGATCCACTTGAGCGTCGGTTCGAGGCTCCGCTCGTACATCCAGTAGACCAGCCCGAGGGCGAAGAAGTTCTTGCACCGGTCGGCCTCGCGCGTCGACAGCTTGCACTCGGCCACGGCCTCCCGGGTGAGCTTCGTCACCGCCACCCGGACCACCCGGTACCCGGCCAGCCCGCCGTCCTCCAGCGGGCTGACCTTGTACTTGGCCTTGTCCAGGTCGGACGCCCCGAACCCCTCGACGTTGACCACCAGGATGCCGCCCGGCTTGAGGTCCCGGAGGTTGGTCTTGAGGGCCGCCGCGTTCATCACCACCAGGGCGTCGAGGGCGTCCCCGGGGGTGTGGATGTCGGTGGCCGCGAAGTGGACCTGGAAGCCCGAGACGCCGGCCAGGGTGCCGGCCGGGGCGCGGATTTCGGCCGGGAAGTCGGGGAAGGTGGCCACGTCGTTGCCGGCCAGGGCGGAGGTGTTGGTGAACTGGGTGCCGGCCAGCTGCATCCCGTCGCCGGAGTCGCCGGCGAACCGGATGGTGACCGACTCGACCTCCTCGACCTTGCGGGGCTGGCCGTTGACGGCGGTGCCGTTCGTCCCCGGGGCGTGGCCCGCGGGGGCGGCCGGGGAGGCGTTTGGGGAACTCATGAAGGACCGAGCCTCGGACGGAAGAGGTCGCCGGCGGGGGCGGCGGTGGTGTCCCGGGTATGGGGTCTTTTATAGCGGACGGGCGGGCCGGGGAGGGAGGGCAAGTTCGGCCGGAAGTGCGGCCACGGGGCCGGTACAATCAACTCGGGGAGGCCACCGCCCATGGCACGGACCCGGTCGGCGTTCCGGAAGCTCGCCGAGGTGCGGGTCCGGGAGGCGAAAGCCTTGTTGGATGCGAAGTTGTGGGACGGGGCGTATTACCTGGCCGGGTACGCCGTGGAGTGTGGTCTCAAGGCGTGCATCGCCAAGCTCACGAGGCGGTTCGAGTTCCCGGACAAGAAGTTTGCCGCCGACTGCCACACGCACAAGATCGACGAGCTTGTGTTCCACGCCCGGCTGAGGCCGGCCCGGGACGAGGAAATCCGGGCGGACCCGCAGTTCAACAGGAACTGGGAGACGGCCAGGTTGTGGACCGAGACGGCCCGGTACGAGCGGCGGACCGAGGACCAAGCCCGGGCCCTGGTCGAGGCGGTAGCAGACGACACCCACGGGGTACTCCGATGGCTGCGGCAGCACTGGTGAGGGAGCAGGTGGACAGCGGCCAGCGGCTCGTCGAGCGGCTCCGGGGGGGGGGGCTCGAAGTGGTCGCGGCGTGCTGGGCCACCACCGAGGAACGCCCCGGTTGGGAGTTGTACCTGGTTACACCCGCGGTCGCCGGCAAGGACCCCCGGCCGGTGTTCGGCCGGGTCGCCGTCGCCCTCCAAGAGTTGGAGGGCGAGTGGACGCACCCGTTCGAGCGGCTCGACCGGTCGGCCGTCACCGTCCTCGCCCCGAGGGAGCCGCTCGCCCGCGGCCTGTTGGACCAGTACCGGAAGTACCCCGACCTCCGCCCGGGCCCGCCGACAGGGCCGACCTACATCGGCGAGGCCGCGGTCGACGGGTCGTTCGTTTACCCGGCCAGCCTCTTCCGCCCGCAGCCGGCCCCGGAACCGGCTGCCGCCGCCCCCCCGGCCGGCGTATGATGCCGCCGCGGCCCCGCCCGGCCGCCCCGGACCGGGAAGGGACGCCGCATGATCCGCGAGGAGCAGATCGACCTCCGCCGGCAACGGGCCAAGGCCGGCAAGTTCGCCATCGAGAATCTCGGCAAGAACCGGGTGTTCTCCGACTACCGGGTCACCAACCCGGAGTCGAAGGGGCAGTACGAGGTCCACGTCCGCGGGTTCGAGGTCGGGGACAACACCTGCACCTGCCCGGACTTCAAGGCCAACACCCTCGGCACCTGCAAGCACATCGAGGCCGTCCTGGAGTCCCTCCGGGAGGACCTCCCGGCCCACCTGCGGAAGAAGAAGGCGGCCGTCAACCGCCCGGAAATCTACCTCCACTACGGCGAGCAACTCCTCCTCGGGCTGCACCTGCCGGCCCGCCACTCGGACAAGCTCGGCCGGCTGGCCCAGGCGTACTTCGACGACAAGGGCCTTTGGTCCGGCCGGGGCAAGTACCCGGACCTGATCCGGGACGTGGAGGCCGTCCCGGAGGAGGTCACCGTCCTGTCCGACGCCCTCGACTTCGCCGACCGGGAGATCGAGCGGTCGGAACTCTTGGCCCGTGAGCAGGACTGGCTGAAGCAGCTCGACGCCGGCGCCCTCGACCTGAAGCTGCTCGACGTGCCGCTGTACGACTACCAGACGCGCGGGGCCCTGTTCCTGGCCTGCCGGGGGCGGAGCATCCTCGGCGACGACATGGGGCTGGGCAAGACCGTCCAGACGCTCGCCGCGGTCGAGTTGCTCGCCCGCGAGCGGGGCATCCAGCGGGCCCTGGTCGTCGCCCCGGCGTCGGTCAAGTACCAGTGGGAGGGCGAGATCCGCCGGTTCACGGCCCGCCCGGTGCAGGTCATCGACGGGTCGCCCGAGGCCCGCAAGGACCAGTACGCCCGGCCGACGTTCTACCGCCTCGTCAACTACGAGCAGGTGGTCCGGGACCGGGACGCGGTCAACGCCTGGAAGCCGGACGTGGTGATCCTCGACGAGGCCCAGCGGATCAAGAACTGGGCGTCCAAGACCTCCCGGGAGGTGAAGAAGCTCCAGAGCCGGTACGCGATGGTGCTGACCGGGACGCCGCTGGAGAACAAGCTGGAAGAACTCTACAGCATCGTGCAGTTCGTGGACGAGCGGCGGTTCGGGCCGGCCTTCCAGTTCCTCCACGACCACCGGGTCCTGGACGCCGAGGGGAACCTGGTCGGCTACCGGAACCTGGACAAGATTCGGGAGAAGCTGGCCCCGATCTTCCTCCGCCGGACCCGGGCCGAGGTGCTGACCCAACTCCCGGAGCGGACCGACAACACCGTCTTCGTCGAGCTGGCCCCGGAGCAGCGGGCGATCTACGACGACCAGCGGGCGGCCCTGGCCCGGCTGCTGGCCAAGAACTACCTGACCGACCTCGACCGCAAGCGGATCCTGGCCTGCCTGGTCAACATGCGGACGGTCTGCGACAGCACCTTCCTGTTCGACCGCACGACCCGGTTCTCCCCGAAGCTGGACGAGTTCGCCGAGCTGGTGCCGGAACTGATTTCCGGAGACCCCACCCCTGTTCCGCTCCCCTCCCCTTCCCTTCCCCTCCCCGGGGCGGGAGGGCAGAAGGTCCCGCACAAGGTCGTCGTCTTCAGCCAGTGGGAGACGATGATCTTCGAGGCCGCGAAGGTGCTCGACGGGCTCGGGGTCGGCTACGCCGTCCTGCACGGCGGACTGCCCGGCAAGGACCGCAAGGCGGTGCTGGAGAAGTTCCAGACCGACCCCGCGTGCGCCGTCTTCCTGAGCACCGACGCCGGCGGGACCGGGCTGAACCTCCAGGTGGCCGACACGGTGGTGAACCTGGAACTGCCGTGGAACCCGGCCGTCCTGGAGCAGCGGATCGCCCGGGTCCACCGGATGGGCCAGAGCCGGCCGGTCCGGGTCATCAACCTGGTCACCCGCGGGACGGTCGAGGAGAAGGTGCTGCGGACGCTCGAAGCCAAGCAGGGGCTGTTCGCCGGGGTGTTCGCCGGGGACGAGGACGAAATCCCGTTCGCGGCGGTGAGTACGACCGGGTTCCTGGACACCATGCGGGGGCTGGTCGACGCGGAGTCTCAGGTTTCGAGTCCCGAGTTTCGAGTACAAGGCCAGGAGGGGGGTGGGCGAGAAACTCTCGGGGCCGCGGGCGTCCCGCCCGCACCGGCCGAAGAGCGGGCGGGACGCCCGCGGTCCCAGGAAGTCGCCCCCGCGCCTTCGGCCGAAGTCACCCCGACCGTCTGGCACGCGGCGGCCCAGCTCCTCGACGGGGTGGCCGCCCTGGTGGCCGCGGCCGGGCCGGTCCCGGACGACCTGCGGGACCGGCTCCGCGGCGCCGTCCGCACGATCGTCACCCGCCTCCCGCCCGACCCCCCGAAGTCGCCGCCGGGCGGGTGAATCCCCCGGCCGCCGCCGCCGCCCGGGTTAGCCTTCGGTGACGGACACCGACACGGAGGGGCACCGATGGGGAGCATCGCGGTGGCGGCCGCCCTGGCCGCCGGCGGGTGGGGGCCGGCCCCGGACGGGGCGGTCGTACCGGCCGGGTTCTGGCCCGGCGGGGGGACCGTCTGGACCGGCCGGACGCAGTATTACGGGTACGGGCGGGAGGCCCCGGACGGGTACGGGGTGGGCGTCCCGGAGGCGTTCGGGCTGTACCAGGACACCGGCCGGAACACCGACGTGTACGGCCCGGGCGGGTACCGGCGGCCGGGGACCGGGCTCGGGTCGCCCCGCGGCGACCGCGTCCGCGGCGGCGGATGGGTCGGCGGCGGGGTCGGGTTCGGCCGGTGGCGGCGATAGGGACTGGTTTTGGCGAGCGGGGGGCGGGGGCCCCCAGAGTGGGGAAACCAACCGGGGGGACAAGCCCCCCCCGCGCCCCAGCAACACGGGGCGG
>JAIEQO010001094.1 GCA_019747655.1 Gemmataceae bacterium
GGCCCGCAGCCCGAAGGCGAGCAGGACGACCGCGAGCGCGGCCCGGGGCGGCGTCACCACTCCTGCTTCACCGCCGCGGCCCCGACGGCGAGCGGCTGGGGCGGGGCGGTCGGCGCCGGGGCCGGCGTCCACCGCAACACCGGCTCCTTCGCCGCCTTCACCTCGTCCGGCCGGCTGACGACGTGGGTGTGCGGGGCTGTGCGCAGCAGCTCCGCCTCCTCGGCCTTGATGGCGAGCAGCGCGTCGGCGAAGGCGTCGAGCGTCTCCTTGCTCTCGGTCTCGGTCGGCTCCATCATCAGGGCCTCGGGCACCACCAGCGGGAAGTACACCGTCGGGGCGTGGAACCCGTAGTCGAGGAGCCGCTTGCACACGTCCATGGCCTTCACCTTCCGCTCCCGGATCAGGGCCCGGGCGCTGGCGACGAACTCGTGCATGCACGGCCCGGCGTGGGGCACCTCGTAGCCCTCGCTCACCCGGGCCCGGAGGTAGTTGGCGTTGAGCACGGCCGTCTCGCTGACCGCCCGGAGCCCGTCCGGGCCGAGGGTGCGGATGTAGCAGTACCCGCGGAACAGGATGCCGACGTTGCCGAAGAAGCTCCTCACCCGGCCGATCGACTTGGGCCGGTCGAAGTCGAGGGCGTAGCGGTCGCCGTCCTTCTTGACGACCGGGGCCGGGAGGTACGGGGCGAGGAAGTCGCGGACGGCGACCGGGCCGCTCCCCGGGCCGCCCCCGCCGTGCGGGCCGGTGAACGTCTTGTGCACGTTGTAGTGCTGCATGTCGGCCCCGAAGTCGCCGGGCCGGGTGATGCCGAGGATGGCGTTCATGTTGGCGCCGTCGAGGTACACCAACGCCCCTTTCGCGTGTAACAACTCGGTGATGGTCTTGATCTGCGTCTCGAACAACCCGAGGGTGTTCGGGTTCGTAATCATGAACACCGCGGTATCATCACCGAGCCTCGCCTTCAAATCATCGATGTCGACCAGCCCCTTGCTGTTAGACTTCACGGTGACGGCGTCGAACCCGGCGAGGGCGGCCGAGGCCGGGTTGGTGCCGTGGGCCGAGTCCGGGACGAGCACCTTGCGGCGGTGGTGCTCGCCCTTGTCGCGGAAGTAGGCGTGGGCGACGAACAGGGCGGTCAGCTCGCCCTGGGCCCCGGCCGCCGGCTGGAGGGTGACGGCCGGCAGGCCGCTGATCTCGGCCAGGTACTCCTGCATGCCGTACAGGAGTTCGAGCATCCCCTGGGTGGTGTCGTCGGGCGCCAACGGGTGGAGGTTGGCGAACGCCGGGTCGGCGGCGAACCGCTCGTGCCGCTTGGGGTTGTACTTCATGGTACACGACCCCAATGGATAAAAGTGGGTGTCGATGCACATGTTCCGGGTGGACAGGTTGGTGAAGTGCCTCACCAGATCGATCTCGCCGACCTCCGGCAAGGGCGGCGGCTCGTCGGCGAGGTGCCCGGCCGGGATGAGCCGGTCGAGCGGCCGTGACGACGGCACGTCGCACGCCGGCAGCCGGTGGCACCGCCGGCCGGGCCGGGACAGCTCGAAGATCAGGTCGGTGGACTGGGTGTTGTTCATCGGGACCGGGTTACGGGGTGTTCGGGGTGGACGGTTGGCTGGCGACCGGGGGCGGGGCCGCGAAGTCCGCCCCGAGGATCAGTTCGATGTCCAGCACGGTCCGCGAATCGTCCGGCTGGAAAATGTATGTGTGTCGCCCGGTCGGGGTGACCAGGATGAAATCACGGTCCTTGACCGGGATGCTCCGGCCGTCGATCGTACGGAGGACGAACGGCTGGAACGGAACGGCGGTGATGTAGCTGCGGAGTTCGTCGGCGGACATCGGGGGCGGCCCTCCGGTGTGCGGGTGGTACTGCTGACATTCTACCTCCGGCCTCGGTCATCCGCCCTCGCGCGGGAACTCGGCCCGGTACCGGGCGAAGTAGTCGTGCTGGGCGGCGGTGTAGAACCGCACACGGCGGACGTCCGGGAAGGCCCCACAACCGTCGCGGGGCACATAAACGTCCGGGTCGTCGAACCACCGGCTCGGCCCGACGCGACAGAGGGTGCCGAGCAAGAACTCGGCCATCCCACAGGGCAACCGGCGGAACCGGGTTTCGACGCTGCACACCGTCGTCCACCGCTCCGGGTCGAGGTCGGTCAGGTGGGCGAAGTGGGCCCGCTGGTCGTTGCACCCCCACGGCAGCCCCCCAGGGCGGGCCGGGTGGAGGTCGGGGTACGGCTCGTCCTCCCACCACGGCCCGGTCTCACCCCGGGCCCGGGCCGCCGCGTCCAGTTCGCGGCCGAACGTGATCTCAACTCCCATGACCTCCAGCCCGAACGCGATCCGTTCCCGCCCGGCCGGGTCGAGCGGGCTGAACACCTCCAGCACGTCGCCGTCGGCAACGAACCAGCCACTCCCGTACAGACGGATGAACGCCTTCCACCTGGCCGGGACCGGGCCGTACTCGGCCTCGACGGCGGCCCAGTCGCCGTCCGCGGCAACCGGCTCGGCCGGTGGGTGGATCAACTCGGCCAGGCGGTCAAGGGCGGCGGTCACCGCAACACCCCCTTCTCCCGCAGGACGCCCCCGGCCCAGGTCTGCTGCTCGGGCGTCAGCGGGGGGTCGGGCGGCCGGCCGTACTCGGTGTCCTCCGCGTACTTGCCGCCGTCGTAGGCCCGGTCGAACAGGGGTTGCAGTTCGACCGTCACGAACTCCATCCCCGGGTCGAGCGGGAAGCCGACCGCCGGCAGCCGGTCGGCCAGCCGGATCGGTGCGGCGAACAACTCGGCCGGGTCGCCCGCCACCCGGGCGCTGACGTGGTAGTCGAACGCCCCGGCCTTCCGGCGGAGCCGGGCCAGCGGCAGGGCGGTGGTGTGCCGGCCGGCCCTCAACAGGTCGACCTCGACGACGCTCAGCCCGGCCCGGCGGAACCCCCGGTGCGTCCGCCGGTACGCCCGCCGCCCAGCCCCCGGCCGTTTGTGGTACGGGTTGAGGACATCAACCGCCGTCACCGCCCGTCGCGGGTCGAGCATCAGGATTTCGAGGTACGGTTCCTCGCACGGTTCAGATAGCCGCTCCCGGCCGAGGGCGACCAGCCCGGGCAAACCCGGGGCGACCCGCGGTCGGAGGTCTCGCACGATCAGGTCCGGGCCGACCTCCGACCCGTCGGCGGTCCAGGTCCGGTGCCGGATGCGGGAGACGTACCCGTCGGGCAGGACGGCGTTGAGCGCCTCGCTCAGCAGAACGACCAGCGCGAACCGGACCTCCGGGAACGTGTCCGGGTCCTCCAGCCACGGGTCCATGCCCGGGAACGGCGACGGCATCGCGGGCCCTCCTGTCACCCCTTCGCCAGGACATCGGCCAGGGCCGCCGCGAGCCCGTCGATCTCGGCCCGCGTCCGCTTCTCGGTCACGGCCGCCGTCAGCCCGTCATGGTGGTTCGGATACCACCGCCCGGCCGGCAGCCCGCCGAGGTAGCCGCGGCCGCGGAGCTTCGCCAGCACGCCGTTCACGTCGCCCGGGACGGAAAGCGTGAACTCCTTGACGAACGGCGTCTGGAACTTGAGCGACACCCCCGGCACCTTCGCCAACACCTCCGCGGCGTAGTGGGCCTTGCGGGCGCACAGCTCGGCCGTCTCGCGGAGGCCGTGCGGCCCGAGGGCGCAGAGATGCACGGCCGCCCGCAGGGCCAGCAGCCCCTGGTTGGTGCAGATGTTGCTCGTCGCCTTCTCCCGCCGGATGTGCTGCTCGCGGGTTTGCAGAGTCAGCACCCAGCACCGCTTGCCGTTGCGGTCCGTCGTCTGGCCGACCAGCCGGCCGGGGACCTTGCGGAGGTACGCCGACTCGCCCCGGCAGGCCAGCACCCCGAGGTACGGGCCGCCGTACCCGAGCGGCACCCCGAGCCCCTGCCCCTCGGCCACGGCGATGTCGGCCCCGTAGTCGCCGGGCCGCTTGAGCAGGCCGGCCGAGACCGGGTCGAAGCTGGCGACGAAGACGGCCCCGGCCTTCCGGGCGGCGTCGCCGATGGCCCGCATTTCTTCGAGATGGCCGAAGAAGTTCGGGCTCTGGGCGACCACGCACACCGTCGTGTCGTTCACGGCCGCCTTGACGTCGTCCGGGTTCAGGAACCCGTTCGGGCAGGGCAGTTCGCGGACCCGGCAGTTCAGGTTGGCGGCGAACGTGACGAGGGTTTGCCGGTACTCCGGGTGGACGGTCTCGGCGATCAACACCTCGCCGGTCCGGCCGGTCACGCCGAGGGCCATCAGCACCGCCTCGGCGACCGCCGACCCGCCCTCGTAGAGCGACGCATTCGCCACGTCCAGCCCGGTGAGCTGGCACATCAGGGTCTGGTACTCGAAGACCGCTTGCAGGGTCCCCTGGCTGGCCTCGGCCTGGTACGGGGTGTAGGCGGTGTAGAACTCGCCCCGGCCGGCGGCGGCGTCGACGACCGACGGGATGAAGTGGTCGTAGGCCCCGCCGCCGAGGAAGCAGACGAGGTCGCCGGCCGGCCGGTTCTTGGCGGCGAGCTGGTGCAGGTGCTGGGTCAGCTCCATCTCCGGCAGGGCCGGGGGGATGGCCAGCGGCCGCTTCAGCCGCACGTCGGCCGGGACCGGGGCGAACAGGTCGTCGACCGAGGCGGTCCCGATCCGGGCCAGCATTGCGGCGGTGTCCTCGGGCGTGTTGAGCAGGTAGGGCATCAGTGCCTCGGTGGGGAACGTGCGTCAGGCGGGCGGTGGGGCCGGCGGGAGCGCCCGGGCCCAGTCGAACAGTTCGAGACAGCGGGCCGTGTCATCGACCGTACCGGCCCGGGCGAGATAACCGCCGAGCAGGTCGGCCGTCAGCCGCGGGAAGGCGAGGCCGGCCGGGGCGTCGACGTAGGCCCCGCCGGCCGCCCGGAGGAGGATGCGGAGGCGGTCGCCGTCGTACCGCCAGACCTCGGGCACGCCCAAGGCCGCGTACAGTTCGAGCCGGTCCGCGACCGTCCGCGTCGATTCGATCTCGACCACCAGGTCCGGGGGCGGGTCGGCGCGGAGGTCGAGTTCCCGGACCGCACAGGCGGCCGCCGCATTCCGGACGTAGTAGCACTCGTCGGGCTCCAGCCCGCGGTCGAGGTCGGCCCGGCTGAGGGTGACGTTCCCGCACCCGACCAGCGGCGCCCGGAACCCGAGGGCGGCCGCCTCCAGGAGCCGGGCGAGCAGTTTCTTCCACCGCTCGTGCCGGTTCCCGACGGTCACGGCCGTGCCCTCCGGGTCGGCTACGGGATCGGGCCGGGGCGACCCCCCGCCCGGGGTGTAAATCTCCGCCATCCCGCGGTCGTAGATGATCTTCACCCGCTTCCGGCCGGCCGCGGCCCGGGCGTCGAGCAGGCGGTCGTAGTCGGCCCAGGTCAGCCCGTACAGGACGACCTGCCAAGGAGACCAGTCGGACGCGAACAGCCCGCAGACGGCGTCCAGGCCGGGATTCCGGCCGGTGGTTCGGGTCGTCGGCCCGGCGACGGCGGTGCTCATCGTGTCCCCCGGTCAGTGGCCGGCGATCTGGGCGGCGTACTGGTCGGCCGTCAGCAGGTGGTCGAGCGACGCCCCGGGGGCGAGCTTGATGCGGACCATCCACCCCCGGCCGAGCGGGTCGTCGTTGACCAGCCCCAGGTCGGCCTTCCGGCCCGGGCCGTCGACCAGCCCCTCGTTCCGCTCGACCACCTCACCGGCCACCGGGGCGTACACCGGCGACGTGCTCTTGACCGACTCGATGACGCCCAGCTCGTCCCCGGCGGCGAAACTCCGGCCGACGGCCGGCAGCTCCAGGTAGGTCGGCTCGGTCAGTTGTTCGACGGCGAACGGGGTGATGCCGACGGTGACGACATCGCCGTCCTGCTTCGCCCACTCGTGGGACGTGGCGTACCGGCGGTCGGGCGGGGTGGCGGACATCGGGGCTCCTCGTCTTGGGGGCGTCACTCCGGGGCGCGGG
Organism: Gemmataceae bacterium; assembly: GCA_019747655.1. Classification (GTDB taxonomy): domain Bacteria; phylum Planctomycetota; class Planctomycetia; order Gemmatales; family Gemmataceae; genus Urbifossiella. Next base: position 5,964 of record JAIEQO010001094.1, read on the forward strand.
CTTGCTTCGGCCGCTTGTAGAACGGGAGCGGGGCGACGGCCGCGTCCAGGAGCGTCCCCCGGGCGTCGACCTTCAGCCGGGTGCCCGGGGCGGCGTAGGCGGCCGGCACGTACCCCATCGCAATGGATTGTTCGAGCCACGGGGCGAAGCTACCGCTCGTCACCGTGCCCAGCGGCGTGCCCTCGGCCGACACGATCGGCGTCCCCTCCCGGGCGGCCCGCTTGCCGTCCAACACCAACCCGACCCGGACCGGCTTGTCGGACGGCTGCCGCAGCGCCTCGCGGCCGATGAACGGGCCCTTGTCGAGCTTCACCGCCCAGCCGAGCCCGGCCCGGATCGGGTCGATCTCCTCGGACAGCTCGTGGCCGTACAGCGGCATCGCCGCTTCGAGCCGGAGGGTGTCCCGGGCCCCGAGGCCGCACGGCACCGCCCCCCGGGCCAGCAGGTCCTCCCACAAGGGAACCGCCAACTCGTTCGGGACGATCACCTCCAGCCCGTCCTCCCCGGTGTACCCGGTCCGGCTGACCACGCACGGCCGGTCCTTGTACCGGGTCGGCGTGGCGAAGTAGTACTTCAGGTGCCCGACCGGGTCGGCGAACAGCCCGGCGGCCAGCTCCACCGCCTTCGGCCCCTGGACGGCCACCATCGCCGTGTCGAACGTCCGGTCGGCGACCTGCACGTCGAGGCCGGCCCGGTGCCGGTCGAGCCAGGCCAGGATTTTCTCCCGGTTGCTGGCGTTCACCACGGCCGCGAACCCGTAGGGCCAGCGGTACACCAGGATGTCGTCGAGGATGCCACCGTCGTCGCGGCAGACGAGCCCGTACCGGACCTGCCCGTCCCGCATCCCGGCGACCGAGTTGGTGAAGACCAGCTCCAGCAGCTTGAGGGCGTCCGGGCCGGCGAAGTCGACCCGGGCCATGTGGCTGATGTCGAACAGCCCGGCGGCCGTCCGGACGGCCCGGTGCTCGGGGCCGATGCCGGCGTACTGGACCGGCATGTCCCACCCGGCGAACGGGACCACCCGGGCCCCGTGTCCGGCGTGCCAGTCGTACAGCGGCGTCCGCAGGTTGGACGGCATGCGGCGAACCCCTACCGGCCGGGGGAGGTGGGCCGGGAAACGGCGCGGGGCGGCCGCACATCGGCGCCGCCCCACCTACCGCACATGGTAGCCGCCCGGCCGTCGGAATCCACCCGAACCGCCCGGCCTACCCCGGCGGTCTGCTGTTTCAGGAGGGGTGTACACCCCACGCCAAAACCAGAATAACTCGAACTGAAGAAAAATCGTCAGGGCGATTCCCGGTCCGCCTTGACCTCCCCGCTTGCCCCGGCTATGGCCCCGCCGCAGCTTCCCGGGCCGGGCACGGAGGGGGCGAGACATGGGCAGGATCGGGCGGTGGGCGGCGGTCGGGGTTCTCGGGGTCGGGCTGGCCGGCGGGGCGGCGTCCGGGCTGGCCGGTCACCGGCCGGCGGGCGGCCCGCCGGACGCCCCGCCGGTCGAGTTCCTGCCTTACGTCGGCCGGTCCACGGCCCCCGCGGCCGAGCCCCCCAAGCCGGCCGCGGCCGTGGCCCTCACCTGGGCCCACCCGGCCGAGGTGCGGGTGAACCGGCCGGCCGCGTACACCCTGACCGTCACCAACACCGGCCCGGAGCCGGTGCAGCGGGTGGTGGTCCAGGTCCGGGTGCCGGCCGGGGTGACGGCGTCGGACGCCGAGCCGGCGGCCCAGACCGTCGGCGGGGTGCTCTTGTGGGACCTCGGGACACTGGCCGCGGGCGAGGCGAAGCCGCTGGCGGTGAGCTTCGCCAGCCCGGCCCGCGGCCCGCTGACGGCCGAGGCGTGGGTGACGTGTACCGGCACCGCGGCGACGACGGTGCCGGTCCGCGAGCCGAAGCTCGAAGCCTTCATCGAGGCCCCGGCGACGGTCGAGATCGGCCGGCCGATCCCGGTCAAGTACGGGGTCCGCAACACCGGCGACACCCGGCTCGACAACGTCATCGACGCCCTCTCGCCGACCCACCCGGGACCGAAGCTGCTCCGCGTGTCGAGCACGTACACCAAGACCCCGCCGGGCGGCACCGGGTATTCCGTCGAGCCGGGTGAGGCCCGGACGGACGAGGTGAACGAGCCGGCCGACCGGGTCGGCGTCGTCACCTTCGACTACGCGGTGACGGCGGCCGACGGGCTGAAGGCGACGGCCACCGCGAAGGTGAAGGTCCTGTCCCCGAGGCTGAAGGTGAGCGTCACCGGCCCGGCCGAACTCGGGGTCGGCAAGGCCGGGACGTACACGGTGACGGTGACAAACACCGGCGACCTTGCCGCCGAGGAGTTGGATGTCCGGGCCGAGTTCCCGGCCGGGCTGACCGGCGGCCGTCCCGAACCGACCGACCCGCTCGTGTTCGTCGGGCCCGATACTCCGGAGGTCCGGCAGGCCCAGTACACCGAGCAGACATCCCGCCTCAGCCCGGGTGCAACCCGACGGTACGTGGTCGACGCACGGGCCGCAGCTCCCGGTGCTCACCTCGGGAAAGTGTTCGTCACCGGGAAGCAAGGGCTCAAGGCGGCCGCCGAGTGCCGGACGGTGGTGACGGGCGTCCCGGGCATCCGGATGGAGGTGGTGGACTCCACCGACCCGCTCAAGGTCGGCGACGAGACGACCTACGAGGTCAAGGTGCTGAACACCGGGACCGAGGCCGACCGGAACCTGAAGCTCGTGTGCGACGTGCCGGCCGGGCTCGAGGTGGTCAAGGCCGGCGGGCCGGTCGGGCACGCCGTCCGGCTCCACGGCCGGATCATCGACGAGCCGGCCGACCCGCCCGTCCGGGACACCGTCACCTTCGACCCGGTCCGGGAACTCGGGCCGAAGACCGAGGCCGTCTTCAAGGTGACGGTGCGGGCGACGGCGGCCGGGGCCGCCAAGTTCACCGCCCGCCTGACCAGCGACCACCTGACCACGCCGGTGGTGAAGGAGGAGTCGACCACGGTGTACGGCGACTGACGGCCGGGCTACGCACCTGGACCCGGGGCTTCACCCCGGCTACGTTGTGTCGGGCTTTCAGCCCTCCGGAACCGGCCGACCGGCCAGGCGGACCGGGGATCGGAGGCCCGAAGGGCCGTGACACCATAGCCCGGGGTGAAGCCCCGGGCACGAACCACGTCCGGGGTTCCGCCTCCGCATGCCCTCAACCACTCACCTCGTTCTCGGCCCGCCGGGGGCCGGCCGCACGGCCCGGCTGCTGGCCGCGTACCGGGCCGCCCCCGGCCTCGGGGCCGCCCTGTACCTCGTCCCGACCCGCCGACAGGCCGGGCAGGTCCGCGACCGGCTGGCGGCCGGGTCGCCCGCGGCCGTCGCCCCGCACGTCCTCGACCTGCAAGCCTTCGCCGACGAGCTGGTCCGCCAGAACGACCCGGCCGTCCGGCCGCTCTCGGACATCGACCGCCGGCTGCTGGTCGACGCGGTCCTGGCGGAACTCGTGGCCGACGACGAGCTGCCGTACTTCGCCGGGGTGGCCGAGACCCGGGGGTTCGCCGACGCGGCCGCCGGGTACGTCGCCGAGCTGAAGGACGCCGCGGCCGACCTGCGGCCGCTGCTCCGGGCGAGCCCCGGGCGTCAGCCCGGGGGCGGCGAGCTGAGCCGCCACGCCCAGGCGGTCAAGGTGTTCGACCGCTACCAGCGGCGGCTGGCCCGGCTCCACCGGCTCGACCCGGGCGACCGGCTCGGCCGGGCGGCGGATCACTGGGCGGCCGGCCGGCGGGGGTCGTTCGCCGGCGTCCGGGTGGTCGTCCTCGACGGCTTCACCGCGCTGACGCCGTACACCCGCAGGCTGCTCGACGCCCTCCGCGACACGGCCGACGCGGTCTGGGCCGGCTTACCCGAGGGCGACGGCGAGGCGTTCGCCGGGCCGCGGGCGGTCCGCGAGTGGGCGGCGCAGCCGGTCGGCGAGCCGAGCCTGTTCAACCCGGCCCCGGAGGTCGTTACGGAGCGGTTGGAGAGCGAGCCGGGGTGGCCGGCGGGGCTGTTCGCAGAGATCCCGGGCCGACCCGAGGAGACCCCACCCCCTGACCCCCTCCCCCGGGGGGAGAGGGGGGACCGAACCACCGACCCGCCGTCTTCCTCCCCCTCTTCGTTGCGGGGAGGGGGCCGGGGGGTGGGGTCTGTTCCCCCCTCCCCCCGCGGGGGAGGGGGGCTAGGGGGGTGGGGTCCTGCCCTCCACCTCATCGAGGCCCCCGGCGAACTCGGCGAGGCCCGGCTCGTGGCCCGGCACGTCCGCCGGCTCCTGGCCGCCGGGACGCCGCCAGACCACATCCTGGTCGTGGCCCGGCGGCTCGACCCGCCGACGGTCGAACTCGTCCGCGAGGTGTTCGACGAGTACGCCGTCCCGCACGAGGCGGAAGGGGCCGACCCGCTGGCCCGGGTGCCGGCCGTCGCGTTTCTCCTGAAGGCGTGGCGGCTGGCGGCCGACGACTGGCCGTTCCCGCGGGTCGCGGCCGTCCTCCGCAGCGGCTACTTCCGCCCCGACTGGCCGGAGGTGAAGGCCGACCCCGAGATCGCGGCGAAGGCCGAGGCCCTGTTGCGGCTGGTCGGCGAGACCCGCGGCAAGGACGCTTATCTGGCCGCCGTCCGGGCCTGGGAGCACACCCCGCCCGAAGCCCTCGAAGACGAGCAGGCCGAGGAGTCGCGGCGGCAGCGGACGCAACGGCTCGCGGCCCGCTGCCGGCCGTTCCTGGAACGCTTCTTCCGGGCCTGGGACCGGCTCAAGCCGGCGGCCCCGGCCGAAGGGCTGGTCGCCGGGCTGAAGGCGTTCGCCGATGACATCGGGCTGTCACGCGCCGCCGACGCCGCGGACGTGGCCGGGCTCGGGCGGCTGTGGGCCGAACTCGGGCGGTGGGCGAAGGCCGAGGCGTCGACGAGCCGCAAGCCGGTCCGGGCCGAGCGGTTCGCCCGGGTGCTTTCGGCCGTCGCGGCGGTGCCGTGCCGGGGGCGGTCGCTGCGTGACACCGGCCGGGTCCGGCTGCTGTCGGCCGGGACGGCCCGCGGGCTCGATTGCGACCACCTGATCCTGATCGGCCTCGGGGAAGGGAGCTGGCCGCAGACGGCCGGGCCGGTGTCGCTCTTGGACGATGCGGAGCGGGAGCGGCTGCGGAAGGCGGGCGTGGGGCTCCCCGACCCGGCCGGGCGGTTGGCGGCCGAACAGCTCCTCTTCCTCGAACTCGTCTCGGCCCCGCGGCGGGGGCTCGTCCTGAGCTACCCGGCGGTGGACGACCGCGGCCAGCCCCGGCTGCCGGCGTCGTTCCTGCGGGACGTGCTGGCCCTGTTTCCGCCGGGGTCGATCCCGACCACCCGCCGGCGGATGCTGGTCGAGGGGTACTTCACCGACGAGCCGTTGAGCGGGGCCGAGGCGCGGGTGCAATGGGCGGCGAGCCAAGAAGACCCCACCCCCCTAACCCCCCTCCCCCGCGGGGGGAGGGGGGAACAGAACCAGATCGAAGGCGGCCGGCTCGGGGCTTCCTCCCCCTCTCCGTTGCGGGGAGGGGAAGCAAAGGGGAGGGGAGCGGACCGGGCGGAGGGGTCTCTTCCGCCCGACCTCCTCGACCACCTCGACCGCGCCCGGCAGGTCGCCGACGCCCGGTTCCGGCAGCATTCCTTCACCCGTTACGACGGCGAGCTGCGGCACCCGGCGGTGGCCGCGGAACTGGCCCGCCGGTTCGGCCCGGACCGGGTGTTCAGCCCCACGTCGCTGGAAACCTACGTCGCCTGCCCGTTCCGGTTCTGGCTCGAACACGTCCTCCGGCTCGATCCACTCGATGACCCGGCCGAGGAGGTCGAGCACACCCGCCGGGGGGCGGCCTTCCATCGGGCCCTGGCCCGGCTGCACCGGTGGGTTAAAGAGATGCCGTCCGCCCCCGACGGCGACGTACCCGAGGCGGTGACGCACGACCTCATCCGGCGGATCGAGGAGGCGGTCGAGGAGTACGCCCGGCGGGCCCCGAGCGTCGCCGGGCGGGAGTTGTGGCGGCTCGAAGGCGAGCGGCTGAAGCGGGCGGCGGCCAAGTACCGCGGCCACTGGCAGGAGTTCCGCAAGCCGTGGCGCGAGAAGGGGGCGGCCCCGGTGCCGCACGCCTTCGAGGCCGACTTCGGCGTCCCCGGCGAGGGCGTCCCCGAGGCCCTGACGCTCACCGTCGGCGACGTGGTGGTAAAGGTCGGCGGGCGGATCGACCGGGTGGACGTGGCCGACGCCGGCGGCGGGTCGCTGGGGTTCTGGGTGATCGACTACAAGACCGGCCGGGCCGAGAATTACTCGGCGTCGCAGGTCGAGCGGTTCGAGAAGCTGCAACTGCCGCTCTACGCGGTCGCCGTCGAGCGGGTGCTGCTGAAGGACCGCCCGGCCCGGCCGCTCGGGCTGGCGTACTGGCTGGTCACCGACACCGGCCCGAAGCCGATGCTGCCGTCGCGGAAAAACGCCGTGCTGTCGTGGCTGAGCGACCCCGGCCGGTGGGAGCGGTTCCGCGAGCAGCTCGAAGCGTGGGTGGCGACCCTGGCCGGCCGCATCCGCGCCGGCGACTTCCCGCTGGCCCCGCGGTCCGAGCACTGTACCGAGACGTGCCGGTTCGGCCCGGTCTGCCGGATCGGCCAGAGCCGCAGCGTGGGGAAGGTGAATACGCTGGCGTTGCCGGTGCTGCCGAGGGAGAAGGACCCCGGCGACCGCTAACGGGAGAAGCCGGATGAGCCCGCCGACCCTGCCCCGACCGGATTACGGGATCGACGCCCCGGGGGTGGTCCGGACGATGCTCCTGGTCGGGGCGGCCGGGCTGGCCGTCTGGGCGACCGCCGCGGCCGGCCTGTGGCCCGAGGCGGTGGCGGGGCCGCTCGCCTCGGCCGGGGCGGTGATGGGGGTCTGGTTCGGCGGGCTGGGCCTGTACATGATCTATTCCAGCAGGGTCGGCAAACTCCGCGACCGGGAGCGGCTGCTCGACCTGGTGCCGTGGTCCGGGCGGGAGGCGGTCCTCGACGTCGGCTGCGGGCGGGGGCTGATGCTGACCGCGGCGGCCCGGCGGGTGCCGGACGGCCGGGCGGTCGGGGTCGACATCTGGCAGGCGGTCGACCAGAGCGGGAACCGGCCCGAGGCGACGGCCGAGAACGCCCGCCGGGAGGGCGTGGCCGACCGGGTCGAGGTGGTCACCGGGGACATGCGGGAGCTGCCGTTCGCCGACGGGTCGTTCGACGCGGTCGTCTCCCACTGGGCGGTCCACAACCTGTACGCGGCGGCCGACCGGGGCCGGGCGCTGGGCGAGATGGCCCGGGTGCTGAAGCCGGGCGGCCGGGTCGTCCTGGCGGACATCCAGCACCACGCCGAGTACGCGGCCGGGTTCACCGCCCTGGGCCTGGTCGATGTCCGCCGGGCCGGGCCGGCGTGGAAGCGGGTGCTCCTGACGGCGCTCACCTTCGGCGGGTTCCGCCCGGACGTGGTGGTCGGCCGGAAGCCCGGGTGAGAGCGTCAGACCGGCGGGGCGTCGTCGGCCGGGGGCTGGTCGGACGGGGCGTATTCCCACTGCACCCCCGGCCCGGCCTTGATGTACCGCTTGTACGGCGTGAACAGCTCCCAGTCGGCGAGGTCGTGAACCGCGTCCTCCGGGTCGTACCGGGGGCGGAGTTCGAGAAACGAGCCGTCGCTGAACCGGAACGCGAGTTCAATCCCGCCCGGCCAGCCTACCCCGTAAAACGGCCGGACCTCGACCCACGCGACCCGCTCGCCGGGCGTAATCGGGGGGTTGAGTTCGAGGTCGCGGAGGGTGACGGGGACGCCGGGCAGACCCGGCCCGGGGTCGTCGCTCGCCACGAGGGCGGCCCGCGGCACGGACTTGATCCACCACTTCGACGCGCGGAGGGTGAGCACGTGCGTCCCCTCGGTCCGCCGGCGGCCCCGGAACGGCGGGAGCTCGACCTCCTGACCGAAGTGCAGCGTCAGCTCGTCGCCGTAGCTCTCCCGGGCGAACAGGAACGGCTCGCCGACGAGCTGGCGGATGTACGGCTGTAACCCGCGGACGTCGTCCCGCGTGCGGGGGACCGTACCCCGGAAGTCGACCACGGCGGCCATGTCGTCCTCACTCCCCGGCCACGAACTCGGCGGCCAGCGCGTCCAACTCGTCCCAGGTGAAGTCACCCCGGTCGTTGGCCGTCCCGCCCTCCCCGGCCGCCTTCAGCTCGTGGATCAGCCGGCGGAACTGCCGCTCCTGGTCCGGCGTCATCCGGTGTAGGCGGCAGACGGCGTCGACCTGCCGGAGGTCGGACTTCCTGGGCATCGCGTCACCGGGCGGGCGGCGGACCGGTCGGGGGTATCATACCACCCCGCTCCCTCGCGGTCAGGGCGTCGTACCGGCGGCGGAGGTCGGCCGTCACCCGCTTGACCTCGGCGAGGAAGGCCGCCGGGTCGGCGGTGCCCAGCCGCCGGGCCAGCCTGGAGATGTCGTCGGGGGCTTCGGGCAACTCGTTCAGCGGCCGGTCGGTGACGACCCGCAGCCGGGCCTTCACCTGCCGCAGGAAGCCGTACCCGGATCGCAACGCCGAGGCGTCGTCGGCCCCGAGTCGCCCAGTCGCTTCGAGTGCGTCGAGGGCGTCCCAGACGTTCGGCACCAGCACCGCCGGGTACTCCCGGCCGTGCTTCATCTGGAGCATCTGCACCAGGAATTCGACATCCGCCACCCCGCCCGGGCCCCGCTTCAGGTTCCGGGCCGTCGCCCCGGCCTCCAGCTTCGTCCGCATCCCCCGCACCTCGTCGGCGACCCCCGCTGACCACGGACCGCCGGCCACCGCCGCCCGCACCCGGCCCATCACCTCGGCCGCGAACCCCGGCTCGCCGCGGATCACCCGGGCCCGGCACAGGGCCAGCCGCTCCCATACCCCGGCCGCCGCCGACCCGTAGTACCGGTCGAACTCGCACGCCGGGACCACCAGCGTGCCACTTTTCCCGGTCGGCCGCAGCCGCATGTCCACCGCGTACAGCCGGCCCATCGGCCCCATGCCGGAGAGGGCCTTGATGACCCGTTGGGCGAGGTCGGTGAAGAACTGGCCGTTCGGGACCGGACACGGCCCGTCGGTGCAGCCGTCGGCCGCCTCGTACACCAGGACCAGGTCGAGGTCGCTGTGGTAGCTCAGCTCCCGCCCGCCGAGCTTGCCCAGCCCGAGGACGGCGTACCGACAGCGGGGAAAGACGGACCCCTCCCCCCGGCCCCCTCCCCTAAGAAGGGAGGGGGAGAAAAGACCGTCTGTCCGGTCCCCCCTCTCCCCCCGGGGGAGGGGGTTAGGGGGAGGGGTCTCCTCCGGAACCGTAGGGTCGCCGTACTTCGCCCGCACGGCCGGCTCGGTCAGGTCGATCACCTGGTTCAAGACGGTGTCGGCCAAGTCGCTCAGGGCGGCCGTCGTCTGCCGCACGTCGGTCTTGCCGAGCAGGTCGGCCACGCCGACCCGCAGCAGCTCCTTGTCCTGGAAGCTGTGCAGGATCGGGTCCGGGTCGCTGGCCCCGCGGCACAACTCGGCCAGCTCCGCCCGCAGCTCGTCGGCCGCCCGGGGGCGGTTCAGCACGAGGCTGTCGAGCAACTCGTCGGCCATCCCGGGGTTGTTGATGAGCAGGCCGGACAGGAACGGGCTGCCGGCGCACAGCTCGACGTACAGCTTCAGCGCCGCCGGCTGGGCGCTGAACAGCTCCCACAGCACGGCCTTCGCCCCGAGCGACGCCGACACCCGCTCCAACTGGGTCAGGGCGTCGTCCGGGTCGGGGGTGTCGGCGACGGCCCGCAAGAGCGGCGGGGCGATCGACGCGAAGAAGTGCCGGCACCGCCGGTCGGACAGGAACGGGACCGACTCCCGGGCCAGCCCCTGAAGGTTCCGGTACGCCTTCGGCACGTCCCGGAGGGCGTACCGGCCGAGGGCGGCCGCCACCGTGGCGTCGTCCGGGGCCGGGTCGAGGATCAGGTCCGATTCGGGCTCGGCCCGGCCGCCGGCGTCCGGGAACGTCTGGTGCAGCAGGTGGTCGAGGACGGCCCGGTCGACGGCCGCCTTGTCGTGCAGGTCCTTCAGGAACTGGTCGAGCGGGTCGATCAGGAGGTCCCGGGCGTCCAGCGGCGGCGGGTCGGACTCGTCGAGGGGCGAGCGGCGCTGGGGGGAGAGGGCGGAGTCGGCTATTCCTGGGACCGCGGGCGTCCCACCCGCCCCCCGAGCCGGAGCGGGCGGGACGCCCGCGGTCCCAGGGGAAGCAGTCAGCTCACGTTCGGTGTACCCCATCCTCCGCGCCAGCGTCCGCAGCTCGTCGGCGGTGGCCGGCAGCTTGTGCGTCTGGAGGTCGAACAGCAGTTGTAGCCGGTGCTCGGTCTTGCGGAGGAAGCGGTAGGCGTCGGCCAGGGTGTACGTCTCGTGCGGGGTCAGGCAGCCGGCGATCTCCAGGGCTTCGAGGGCCAGGAGCGTGTTCCGCTGGCGGACCGCCGGGAGGTCGCCGCCGTTCAAGAGCTGCAGGAACTGGACGGCGTACTCGATGTCCCGGATGCCGCCCCGGCCGGTCTTCACGTCGACCAGGTCGGCGGCCGCAGCCGCCCGCTGCTCCATCTGCCGCTTCAGCGCCTTCACCTCGTTGATCTCGGCGAAGCTGAAGTACTTCCGGTAGACGAACGGCTCGACGGCGGCCAGGAACTCCCGGCCCAACTCC
>JAIEQO010000837.1 GCA_019747655.1 Gemmataceae bacterium
GGGCTGGCCGACGCTGGCTTTCGGCTGACCCTGACCCGGCCGCCGGTCGGGGCCGACGGCGGGCCGCTCCCGCCGGTCGCCCGGACGGTCCTCGGGCTGCGGGAGCAGTTCGAGATCGGCCGGGACGACATCCCGCCGGGGGTGCTGTACGCGGCCGTCCGGGCGGCCCGGCGGGCGGTCGCCGCCGACCCGGCCGACGCCGCCGCCCACCTGGCCCTGGGGGAAGCGTACCTGGGGCTGCTGGTCCAGACCCGGGAGCGGGTGTGGGCGGCCCAACTGCCGCAGCTCGGCCGGCTCCGGGAGGTCCAGGCGGTGACGGCGTTCGCCCGGGCGGCCGCCCTGAACCCGAACCTGGCCCCGGCCCACCGGGCGCTGTCCCGGCTGTACCAGCAGCCGGGGTTCAACTGCCTCGACCTGGCGGCCGCCCACCTCCGGGCGTACCGCGACCTGGCCGTGCGGTCGGGCCGGCTTCCGCCCGAAGCGTTGGACGGGTTGGAGCGTGAACTCGCCGCCCTGGACGAAACCGTTGCCAAACAGACGGCCGATTGGGAGGCCGAGATGGGGCGTGCGTCGGTGTCGCGGCGGGCCCACGACGCGGCCCGGCGGGGGCTCGGGGGGACGGCCCGGGACACGCTGCTGGCCTCCCACGTGTCGGCGTTCGGGCCGGAGGGGATGGAGCTGGAGCTGGACCTGCTCCTGCGGACCGGGCGGGCGGACGACGTGCTCGACTGGGCGACGCCCGAGACCCGCCCGACCCTCGGCGGGGTGAACTACCACTGGCTACGGGCCCAGGCGCTGGCCGCGGCCGGGGAGTACGACGAGGCCGACGCCGAGCTGGCCGACCTGTCCAACCTGCGGGGGGGCGAGCCCCGGCCGGAGGCGATCGCGGCGGTGGTGGCGGCGTTCGTCGGGAAGGGGCTGGCGGACGACCTGCCGGGCGGGGTCGGGCTGCCGCCCGTGGTCTGGCGGGCCCTCGGCCGGAACGACTTCCAGTCGCAGGTCAGCCGGGTGACGGAGGCCCTGATGCAGCACGGGGACACGGCCACCCTGCGGGGGCTGTTGGCCCTGGAGATGGGGGACATCGACCGGGCCCGGAAGGCGCTGCGGGCGGCCCTGGCGTTCTCGCCCCGGGAGGGCGGGGGGCTGGCGTTCACCGCCCGGCCGGTCGCCCGGGCCGCCCTCGACCGGCTGGAGGCCGTGAAATAAGGCCGGTCTGACGCGGGCCCCTCGTTTCGGGGTCGGCGACCCCCGTAAGCTACCAGGGCCGGACCCGCAACACCGCACGCCGCCGAGGAGGCCGGTCATGGACGTGGATGACCCCGACGACATCACCGCCCCCACGCAGGCCGGCCGCCGGTGGCCGGTCCGGGTCTGGCCCGGGGTGCTGGTCGTCCTGGCGGTCGCTGCGCTGATGGTCGTGCCGGGGGTCGTCGCCCCGAAGACGATGCTCCACTTCGGGGCGTTCTTCGGCGGCCCGGCCCTCGGGGCGGTCCTCCTGATCGGCTGGTGGACGTTCGCCAGCCGGGCCCGCGGCCGGGACCGGTGGCTGTTCCCGGTGCTGCTGCTCGTCCCGGCGGTCCTCCTGGCCGCGACCGCGTTCCGCGCCGCCCCCCTGTTCGTCCCGGCCTACGCCCTGCCGGTCATGCTCCTCGCCTGGGTCGGGTGGCTGGCCGTCACGCCCTGGCTGGCCGCGGGGCCGCGGCGGGCCGGGCTGGCGGCCGTCCTCCTCGGCGGGTGGGCGGTGCTCGGGCTGGTCCGGTTCGACGGGGCCGACGGCAACCTCCTCCCGTCGCTCAGTTGGCGGTGGCAGCCGACCCCGGAGGACCGGTTCCTGGCCGAGCGGGAGGGGCGACCGGCCGAGGCGGTGGCCGACGCCCCGGCGGTGGTGGTCGGGCCGGGCGACTGGCCGGGGTTCCGCGGCCCGAACCGGGACGGCCGGCTCGTCGGTGTGTCGATCGACACCGACTGGGCCGCCCGCCCGCCGGAGCTGCTGTGGAAGCGGCGGGTCGGGCCCGGGTGGGGGTCGTTCGCGGCCGTCGGCGACCGGCTCTTCACCCAGGAGCAGGTCGGCGGGGACGAGGCGGTCGTCTGTTACGCGGCCGGCACCGGCGAGCCGGTCTGGGAACACCGCCAGCCGGGCCGGTTCTCCGAGGCGATCGCCGGGGCCGGGCCGCGGGCCACCCCGACCGTCGACGGCGGCCGGGTGTACGCGACGGGGGCGACGGGCAAGCTCGTCTGCCTCGACGCCGCGACCGGGAAGCCGGTCTGGACGGCCGACGTGACCGCCCCGGCGGTCGGCGGGAAGGTCCCGCAGTGGGGCTACGCGTCGTCGCCGCTCGTGACCGACGGGCTCGTCATCGTGTACGCCGGCGGGCCGGACGGGAAGGGGACGGCCGCCTACCGGGCCGACTCCGGGGCCCTGGCCTGGGCCGCCGGGAAGGCGTCCCACGGCTACAGCTCGGCCCACCCGGCGACCCTCGGCGGGGTGCCGCAGGTGCTGATGGTCAGCGACTTCGGGGTCGAGGCGTTCGGCCCGGCCGACGGGCGAATCCTCTGGGCCCACGACTGGCACGTCCCCGGGATGAACCGGACGACCCAGCCGGCCGTCCTGTCCGACACCGACCTGTTGGTCTGCACCGGGGTCGGCCCGGCCCAGGGGACCCGCCGGCTGCGGGTGACGAAGACGGCCGACGGCTGGGACGTGAAGCCGGTGTGGACCTCGAAGGCCCTGAAGCCGTACTACAACGACGGCGTCGTCCACCGGGACCACCTGTTCGGGTTCGACGACGACCGGTTCACCGGCCTCGGGCTGGACGCCGGCAAGGAGGCGTGGAAGGAGCGGGGCTACGGGCACGGGCAGGTGCTGCTCTTGGCCGACCAGGGGCTGCTGCTGGTGCAGGCCGAGGACGGGCGGGTGGTGCTGGTCGAGGCGGACCCGGCCGACCCGACCGAGCGGGCGGCGTTCAAGGCGCTGGACGGGAAGACGTGGAACCACCCGGTCGTGGCCCGCGGGAGGCTGGTCGTCCGCAACGGCGAGTGGGCGGCCGCCTACCGCCTGCGGCGGCAATGACGAAGGACGAATGACCCACCAATGACGAAGGGAAGGCACCGAACCACTTACCCGGTCGGTGCCTTCCCTTCGTCATTGGTGGGTCATTCGTCCTTCGTCATTGGAGGCGTCAGCCGACGAACACCCCGCCGAGGAACCCGGGGTAGGCGTCGAACCCGAAGTACTCGGGGGCGACGCCGTTGACGAACGACTTGCCGAGGTAGGCGGTGACGTGGCTGCCGGCCGCGTCCCCGTCCCCGACCACCAGGTCGGCCCGGAGGTCGCCGTCGAGGTTCTCGGCGGCCACCCGGATGCCGCCCCGGTTGGCCGTGTTGCCGGCGAAGAAGTTGGCGATCGGGGCCCCGACCGCGGCCGCCGCCCCCTGCTGGAGCATCAGCCGCCCGCTGAACGTCGTCACCCGCGGCCCGCCGCCCGGCCCGGCCCCGGCGATCAGGTCCCCGAACCCGTCCCCGTCCAGGTCCCCGACGGCCACGTACACGCCGTTGCGGAGGCTGGTGTCGAAGGCGAAGAAGTCGGCCGTCAGCGGCCGGTACTCCAGGTTGGCCAGCGACTTCCCGTCCCACACGGCCACCCGCGGCCCGCCCCCGAACCCGGCCGACACCACCAGGTCGGCGAACCCGTCGGCGTTCAGGTCGCCGACGGCCGCCCGGGCCCCGCCCCGGAAGTTCAGGTCCTGGATGCCGAAGAAGCTGACCACCGGGGCGAAGTCGCCGCCCCGGTACACCTGGACCCGCGGCCCGCCGCCCTCGTCCGGGGTGACGATCAGGTCGGCCCGGCCGTCCCCGGTCACGTCCCCGGCGGTCACGAACACCCCGCCGGTGAACCCCTCGAACGGGAACCCCGAGAACAGCACCTCGTCCGTGTTCCCGTCGACCACCACCACCCGGGCCGCCCCCGGGCCGGTGGCCACCGCCACGTCCTCGATCCCGTCCCGGTTGAAGTCGGCGGTCGCCGTCCGGACCCCGCCGGTAAAGCCGGGGAACGGGTTCAGGGTGCCGAACGGCTTGCCGTCCGGGTCGTACCGGCGGACCTGGGCCGACCCCGGCCCGGCCCCGACGGCGATCTCCGACGGGATCGGGGTGACGGTCAGCACCCCCGGGACGACGGTGATCGTGTAGTTCCGGGCCCGCGGCGTCCCCTGGGCGACGATCGGGTACGACCCGACCTTGCTCGACTGCCCGGCCGGGCTGGTCAGGACCAGGTTCCCGACCACCGCCGGGGTGTCCCCGAGGAGCAGCCCCTCGTAGGTGGCGGTGAACGGCGGGTTCACCCGGTTGAACACCCGGGTGGCGTTGTCGATCCGGACCGTCAGCGGGGCCGGGGTGACGGTCAGCGTCCCCTGCGTGTAGCTGACCACGTAGTTCGGGTTGGTCGAGAGCGTCCCCTGGAGGATCGGGTACGCCCCCACGTCGCTCCGCTCGGTGGCCGGGGTCGCCAGCGCCCCGGACACGACCACCGCCTCGGTGTCGTTGTTCACCAGCCCGCTGACCCGGTAGGTCAGCGGCGGGACCGGGCCGCCGTACTGCTTCGTCTGGTCGTCCGCCGTCACCGTCAGGACGGCCGGGTTGACCACGTGGGTGGTCGGGGCCGAGGCCGCCGGCAGGAAGATCGTCGTCCCCGGGTACCCGACCGTCAGGCTGGTGTACGTCCCGGCGTTGAACGTCGGGACCGTCAGCGACGCCCGGTACTCGCCGTCCACCAGGGCCAGGGTCCCGGTCCCCAGCAGGGTGGCCCCGTCGAAGAACCGGACCTCGTCGTCGGCCAGCGACGTCCGAAGCGACTGGAACGGCTGGGTGACGGTGGCCGTCAGGGTGATCGACTGGCCGTAGGTGGTCGGGCCGTTCGTCGCCAGGGCCACCGCCGGCGGCTGGTTCAGGACGATGACCGACGCCGGGGCGGCCGGGGAGCTGGTGTTCCCGGCCCGGTCCCGGACCGTCACCACCAGGGTGTACACCCCGTCCGGGACGACGTTCCCGGCCCCGTCCCTGCCGTCCCAGGTGGCCGACACGTCGGTCGCCCCGGCCGCCCCGGTGAACGTCCGGACGACCGCGTTCGCGCTGTTCTTGACGGTGACGGTGTAGAAGTCCAGGTTGTCGTCCCCGACCGTCCCGGTCAGGGTGGTGGTGGTCGGGACCTGGCTGAGGGCCCCCGGCGGGATGTTCGGGGCCGGGGCGATGACCGGGACCGGGCTGGTCACCGGGGTGGTCGTCGGCAGGGTGTTGTCCACCCGGACGGTGATCGGGGCGGCCGACGCCGTGTTCCCCCACACGTCCAGGAACGTCGCGGTCAGGGTGTAGTCGCCGTCCCCGACGAACGTGCCGGCCTGGTTCCGGCCGTCCCAGGTGACGCTGACGGCGAACGAGTTGTCGGCCCCCGGGGACGGCTTCTGCGGGACCGGGGCGGCCGGGGCGAACGTCCGGACCGTGTTCCCGGCCGCGTCCTTGACCACCACCGTCCAGCCCGTCTGCGACCGCTCGTTGCGGACGGTGGTGGTGGCGGTGATCGTGTCCTGGGTCCCGCGGCTGGTCTGCGGGGAGATCAGCGTCTGGTCGCCGGCCAGCGGGGCGATCTCCGGCACCTCGACCGTCTGGGTCAGGGCCGGGGAGGTGCCGGCGTTGAAGTTCAGGGCGTCCCCGTTGAACGTGGCCGTGACCGTGTGGGCGCCGCCGGTCAGGAACCCGCCGGGGACCAGGGCGGACGACAGCTCGACCGTCCCGTCGGCCCGGACGTTGAACGGCCCGTAGGTCCGGCCGTCGACCGTGAACGTGACCGTGTCGGCCGTCGGGACCGACCCGGCGTCCGGCTCCGGCGTCACCGTGGCGGTGAACGCCACCGGCTCCCGCAGGGTGGACGGGTTGCGGGACGCGGCCACCGCGACCAGCACGTCCGCCTTCACCTTCTCCAGGATCACGTCGGTGGTGTTCGGCGAGCCCGGGGTGCCGACCGGGTCCGGGTAGACGACCCGGAACTTCTGGCCCTGGATGAACACCACGTCCTGCCGGTTCGGGAAGTTCGGGTCGGCCGACACCCCCTTGAACTTCCCGGTCACCCCGCCGTCGGCCCGGATGACGGTGAACCGGTCGCCGAGCAGGACGCCCGGCCCGAACGTGCCGTCCAGCTTCGCCCCGCCGAGGACCACCGCCCCGGTCACCCGGAGCTGGTCGTAGTCGGCCCCGGCCGGCGGGGTCGGGTGGGACGAGGCGTCCAGGTCGACCGCGAAGGTCGTCCCCGGGCCCCAGGTCACGTCCCCGGTCACGGTCAGGATGCCGGCCGGGTTCACCCGCCAGTTCTGGCCCGGGTTGACGGTCCCGACGGCGGGGCCGCCGGCCCCGCCGACCGAGTCGACCGACCCGACCCCGCTGAGGGTGGCGGCCGGCCCGGCCAGGACCTTCGGGCCGACGTTCGTGTCGGCCTGGAGGTCGCCGGCCAGGATGCGGACCGGGACGGTCGTAGCCCCGCCCGGGAACAGGGTCATCCGCCCGTCGCCGTCCTTGACCAGGCTGCCGTTGGTCGGGAACGCGGACACCCGCAGGTCTTCCGGTTGTTGGGTCACCGCGGGGCGGGTGACGATGAACGTCCGCTCGGCCCCGCCCAGGTTCAGCTCGCCCGGCCCGGCGATCCGGGCCGGGGCGGCGGCCAGCGAGGTGGCCGTCACGTCCCCGGTCAGGGTCAGCTTGCTGGCGGCGGTGACGACGTCGATCGCCCCGCCGGCGGTGTTGAGGTTCCGGACGGCGGCGGTGGCGGCCGGGGAGCCGGCCGCCCCGACCGTCACCAGCCCGCCGGTCATCCGCAGGTCGCGGGCGGAGAGGTCGCCGCCGGCCCCGACGGCGATCGTCCCGCCGTTCATGGTCACGTCGGACGTGCCCAGCCGGCCGCCGGCCCCGGTCAGGACCAGCCCGTTGGTCACCGCCAGGGTGCCGATGGTGTCCGCCCGGCCGTTCAGGTCGAACGTCCCGACCGGCCCGACGGCCACCGGGGCGGCGTCGGCGATCTGGTCGTCCCGGTTGGCCCCGTACCGGACGGCGGCCGGGGCCGGCCCGTCGCCGACGGTCAGCGGGCCCTTGACGGCGATCCCGGCCGAGTTCAGCCGGAGGGTGCCGGCCCGGACGTTGGTGGTCCCGGTGTAGTCGTTGTCGGCCGACGCGTCGTAGGAGACGGTCCCCGGGCCGACGATGTCGAGCCCGAGCCCGGGGCTCGCCTTGTTGTCGGTGACCGGGGCGGCGACCGAGAGGGTCTGCAGCGCGGTGGTGGTCCCGACCGAGGCGTTACTGCCCAGGGTCAGGGGGGCGGCCCAGACGTTGTTCCCGGCGAAGTTATTCAGCGCCCCCTGGTTGTTGAACCCGGGGCCGTTGATCGTCACCGCCTCCCGGTTGAACGTCAGCCCGCCGGCCACCTGGAGGGTGGCCCCGCTGTTCACCACCGTCCCCTCCGGGCCCTCCCGGGTTTCGGGGAAGAAGACGTTCAGGGCCACCGTCCCGAACCCGGTCAGTTGGGGGACGTTCCGGCCGGCCAGGTTCGGCCCGTCGAAGGTGATGGTGTAGAAGTAGTTCCCGGCCGACCCGTCCCGGGTGACGGACACCCCGCCGGCCCCGATCCCGTCCAGGGCGTTCAGGGCGTCCTCCACGTCCTGGGCGGTGGCCCCGGCCGGGACCGCCGGGTCGGTCGAGTCGCCGTCGAAGGTGAGCACGAAGTTCCCGGCCGACCCGGTCACCTGGACCACCTGCTGCTCCGGGGCGCCGCCGCCCAGGGCGCCCGGGTTGAGGGCCCGGAGGACCCCGGCGGCGACCTCCGTCCGGCCGGCGTACGGGTTCGGGTTCTGGAGGGCGACGGTCCCGGCCCCGGCCTTCCGGAACCGGGCCGGGGCGGCCGCCCCGGCCGGGTCCCGGATGAACCCCTTGCCGCCGACCGTCTCGCCGATGGTCAGGACGGTCCCGGCGGCGGCCCCGATGCTGGCGTCGGTGTCCAGGGTGATCGGGCCGGTGTAGGTGTTGGCCCCGGTGGCGTTCCGCAGGGCCCCGTCCAGCCCGACCCCGTCCCCGTTCAGGTTCAGGACCTCGTCGACCAACAGCCCGCCGGCCGCGTCCCCGTCCAGCTCGAGGGTGGCCCCGGCGGCCACGACGGTCCCGGCCCCGCCCTTCTGGGCCTCGGTGATGTTGACCGACAGCCCGGCCGAGACGTTCCCGGCGACCAGGGCCGGCTGGTCGACGTTGGCCAGGGTCCCCTGGAAGGTGACGGTGAACGTCTTGCCGTTGACGCTCGGGACCTCGTTGACCAGGAGGTTGGCCGTCCCGCCGACCGACGGCAGGGCCCCGAGCTTGCTCCGGACGACGGTCGCGGTGACGGTCGAGGCGTCGAGCAGGCCGGTCGACTCGCCGTTGAACGACAGGTCGAACTGGTACGACTTGCCGGTGGCCGGGTCGACGGTCCCGGCCACCGCCACCGTCTGGACCTCGGACGACACCCGCGGCCCGAGGGCGGCGTTGTTCTGGACGGCCAGGGTCCCGGCGTCGACGTTGGTGACCCCGGTGTACCCGTTCGCCTGGGCCAGGGTCAGCCGCCCGGGGCCGACCTTGACCAGCCCGAACGACGCCTGCCCGGCGACCTGCCCGACCGGGCCGTCGATGACCAGCTCGTCGGCCGGGTCGGACACCCCGATCGAGACCTGACTGGACGGGGTGGTCGGGGGGTTGACGCTCGGGTCGATGTTGAACGTGACCGGCCCCTGCCAGGCGTTCGTGGCCCCGGCCGGGTTGCCGTCCGGGTGGACGTTCAAGAGGGCCCCGGTCTTGTCGATCCCGCTGCCGGACAGGTACAGCCGCTCGCCCTCGACCACCGTGGGCAGCCCGGTGACGGCGTTCCGGGCGATCTGGAGCTGGGCCCCGTCGGACACCCGGGTGTCGAACGGCCCGGCCGCCCCGGTCGACCCGAGGGCCCGGGCGTGCTGCACCTGGACGGCCCCCTGGGCGACCCGGGTGACCCCGTCGTAGCTGTTCGCCTCGGCCAGGATCAGGGTGCCGGGCAGCTCCTTGTCCAGGGCCCGGCTGTCCGGGCCGTCGGTGATCGACCCGGTCCCGGCCAGCACGTCCGGCTTCCGCCCGACGGTCAGGCTGGTCCCGGAGTCGACCCCGATGGTGGTGTCGGTGGCCAGGGTGAGCGGGCCGGTGTAGGTGTTGATCCCGCTGACGTTCCGCAGGGCCCCGGTGAACCGGCCGTTGAACGCGAACCCGCGGCCGTTGACGGTGACCGGCTCGGCCTCCAGGTCGCTCCGCAGCTCCAGCGCGGCCCCGGCCGAGACGACCGTGTTGCCGGCGAGGTCGGCGACCCCCAGGGCCTTCGGGTTGTTGACCTGGAGGACGCCCTCCTGCACCAGGGTCTGGCCGGAGTAGGTGTTGGCCCCGGACAGGGTGACGGTCCCGAGCCCGACCTTCCGCAGCTCGTACCGCGGCTTCGGGCTGTCGGTGTCGTCCCCGACCTGCCCGATCAGGTTCAGGGAGGCGGCCGTGATCCCGTTCTGGAGGGCCTGGCTGCCGGCCGCGGCGATCGTCGTCGGCCCGGTCAGGGTGACCGCCCCGGTCCAGACGGACGCCCCGCTGACCGCCCGGACGGCCCCGGCGGCCGGCTGGTAGTCGGTCAGCAGGAGCTGGAACATGCCGCGGCCGTTGGTGGCGGCGGTCAGGGTGTTCAGGGTCTGGTTCAGGACGAGGTCGCGGACGGCCGCCCGGGGCAGCCCGGCCCCGAGCTTGGTCCAGATGAACGAGGCCGACTCGGCGGCGTTGCGGACCACCCACACCCCGGTCTCGTTCCCGAGGTAGACCGACCCGTCCCGGGGGTCGACGGCGGTGACGTAGGCCGGGGCCTGCATGTCCGGGTCGGGGCCGGTCACGTCGGCCCAGGTCCGGCCGGCGTCGGTCGACCGGTACACCCGCCCGCCGGCCTGCCCGGCCCGGCGGCTGCGGGTGACGTACACCACGTCCCGGTTGCTCGGGTCGACGGTGATGTCGGTGATCGGGGCCGGGTCGGTGGCGGACGCCCCCGGGGGGGTGCGGACCACCCACGAGACGCCCCGGTCCTTGGTGACCCGCAGCTCCTCCCGGCGGTTGGCCTGGGCGGCCCCGCCGTCCTGGTAGTACCCGGCCACGTAGACGGTGTCCGGGTCGTAGGTGTTCGACCCCTTGTCCAGGACGTTCGGGAACCCGGGCGGGGAGACCCCCAGGACGTTCGCCTCCGGGTCCGCCCGGAACGGCCCCTGGAACGACGCCTGGCCGATCGCGCTGACCGTGATCCCGGCGTTCAGGTTGTTGAACGACAGCCCCCCGTCGGTCGACTCGTACAGGTTGTTGGAGATCACGTCGACGAGGTTCCCGCCGGCGTCCAGGACGGCCACCGGCCGCTCGTTGCCGATCAACAGCCGGGCCGGGTTGACCTGGTCGACGACCAGCGGGAAGTAGCTGGTCCCGTCGTTCCGCGGGTACTGGTCGAGGCGGGTCGGGTTGTTGGCCGGGCCGACCGGGACGGCGACGGCCGGGGCCCCGCCGTAGTACGGGTCGAGGGCGTCCCGGCGGTTGAGGTTCGGGGGGGCGGTGGAGACGGCCCGGAGGGTGGTCCAGGTGATCCCCCCGTCCAGGCTCTTGCGGAGCAGCCCGTCCCGGACGGCGTACACCACCAGCGGGTTGAGCGGGTCGTACCGGACGACCCCGGCGTCGGCCCCGGCGGCGTCGTCGACCCGGTCCCAGGCGAGCCCGCCGGTGTACCGCTGGGTGCCGTTGTCGGCCGACCCGGCCACCGCCTGGTTCAGGTCGGTCGGGTGCGGGTCGGCGGAGTTGAGCTGGGTGATCGTCAGGTCGCCGTTCAGGTTCACGTAGCCCCGGTCGGCGGCCGGGGCGGTCGGGTCGTACCGCCACACCCCGCCGTCGTTGCCGATCAGGAGCCGGCCGGTGGTGTCGACGCTCAGGGCGTGGTACTGCTCGGCCGGCTTGCGGCCGCCGGCCCCGGCCCCGAGGGTGGTCCAGGCGTTGGCCCCGCCGTCGGCGGTGGTGAAGATGTCGGTCTGCCCGCCCAGGTAGACGACCCGCGGGTTGTTGGCGGCGGCCGCGTACGGGGTGGCCGCCTGGACCTGGAGGACTTGGTTGTACCGGCCGGTCCCCTTGACGATGTTCCGGTAGTGGACCTGGGTCGGGTCCCCGGTCGGCGGGTTGAGCGGGTCGTCGTGGGTCGGCTGGCCGAACGGCAGGTTCGGGGCGTTGGCGATCGCCTGCCACTGGGTGGCGATCCCGCCGTCCCACCCGGTCCGCTGGACGTCCCGCAGCCCGCCCCGCTGGTCCTGGTAGTCCGGCCAAGCGACCGAGGCGTAGACGGTGATGTGGGCGTTGACGACCCCGTACCGGTAGTAGTTGGTGATGCCGGTCGACGGGTCGGCGGTCAGCCCCCAGACGGGGGCCGGCTGGACGTAGTTGTCCTGGGTCCCGGCCAGCTTGGTCCAGCCGTTCCGGCCGGGCGGGATGTACGGGATCGGCGGGACGATGGTGCCGAACGGGAACGGGTTCTGCCGGCGGTCCGGCAGGGTCGGCAGGGCGACCCCGAGCTGGGTGATGTCCGGGCCGGCGGTGGTGGCCCGGGGGAAGATCGTCCCGTTCCCGATCCACCAGGTCGGGGCCCCGGTGGCGACGTCCGGGTTCTCGGTCCGGTAGACGGCGTTCATGACCGCCGGGAAGGCCCACCCGCCGTAGTACCGCTGGGTCGACTCCCCGAGGGCGGCGTACAGCACCCACTCGCTCGTGCCGGCGAACTCGTCCCCCCGCTTGAGCAGGAGGATGTCGCTCCAGGTGGCGGCGGCCTGGGGGAAGGCCATCCGGTAGTCGTCGTCCGGGCCGGCGTTCTCGGGCGGCCCGAGCCCCTGGGGGGCGGCCTGGTAGATGTCCTGGCCGGGGGTGGCCAGCCGGTTCGGGGACGGGCTGCCGGTCAGGTTGAACCAGGTCTGGCCGTCGTGCCGCCAGACCCCCGGGACGGCGTTCGGGTCGGCGTTGAGCAGGTTGCTGGTCCCGCTGGCCACGTACACCCGGTCGGGCACCTCCGGGTCGACGATGATCTTCGACACCGCCTGCCCGCGGAGCGGGTTGGCCCCGCCCCGGCTCAGCAGCACCTGCCACGTCCGGCCGGCGTCGGTCGACTTGTACACCCCGGTCCCGGCGTAGTTGGTCGGCCCGCCCTGGTTGCCCGGGGCGGTCGGGTACCCGTTGGCCTCCCCGGAGGCGAAGTACACCACCCGGGGGTCGGACTGGGAGACGGCGAACGACCCGCCGGTGATCAGCCCGTTCCCGTCCGGGTCGAGGTCGAACAGGGGGTTCCAGGTGACCCCACCGTCGGTCGTCTTCCAGGCCCCGCCGCCGGCGGCGGCGGCGTAGATCGTCTGCGGGTCGGACGGGTCGGCGGCCACGCTGGTGACCCGCCCGCTGGTCGGCAGCCCGGCCCCGGCCCGGCCGTTGTTGGTCGTCGCCGGGCCGACGTTGAGCCACCGGACGGTGTCCTCGAACGCGGTCGCGGTCGCCGGCCCGGACCCGCGGACGGTCAGGGCCTCCCCGGCGACCGCCAGGTTCCCCTGGAGCTGGAGCTGGGCCCCCTCGGCCACCCGGGTCCCGCCGGCGGTCGCCCCGAAGGCGGCCGAGTTGGCCGCCGTCACCACCCCCTCGTCGATCCCGGTCGTCCCGCGGTAGGTGTTGGCCCCGGCCAAGAGCAGCTCGCCCGGCCCCCGCTTGACCAGGTCGGACCCGGGGGCGGGCACCCCGGCGTCGTCGATCGGCCCGAACAGCGACACCCGGGACCGGACCCGGACGTCCACCCGGGCCCCGCCCTGGAGGCTGACCGGGCCCCGCCAGGCGTTGTCCTCGTTCACCCCGACCAGCCCGGCCGGGCCGCCGCTGACGGCCACCTCGGCCCCGCCGGCGGCCGCCGCCACCAGCAGCGGGGCGCTGGCCGCCAGGGTGTTCCCGAAGGTGACGGTGAAGACGTTCCCGGCCCGGGCGACGGTCACGCCGGCGGGCCCGAAGTCGGCCTGGACGGTCGGCAGCGCGTTCAGGGCCGCCTGAAGACTCTTGGTCGGGTCGGTCGGGTTGGCCGGGTCGGTCGCCGGGACGGTGATCGGCAGGGGGCCGGTGGCCACACCCCTGTAGCTCAGGGTGAACGTCCCGGTGAACCCGGGGGCGGTCGACCCGGCGACCATGACCTGCTGGCCGGGGGCGTTCAGGACCAGCCGCTCTTGGTACACCTGGACGCCGGCCACCACCCCGCCGGCCAGCCCGCCGACGCTCCCGGCCAGCTCCAGGACGGCGGCCCGGGAGACGACCGTGTCGGTCTGGGTGTACGACCCCTGGGTGGTGGCGGTCCCGCTGAACTTCCGCCCCAGGGCGGTGTCGTTCTGGGCCCGGAGGGTCCCCTCCCGGACCTCCGTGACCCCGCCGTAGGTCCCCTCCCCCTGGAGGTTCAGCCGCTTCGACCCGAACTTGACCAGCCCGCCGTCCACCTCGGTCTCGGCCGACAGCTCCCAGACGGTCCCCGGGTTGGTGTTCCCGCCCTCGTTCATCACCAGCTCGACCCGGGTGCTGGCCCCCGGGCCGAACGGGAACTCGACCGTCCGGGTCCCGTTGATGACCCCGGTGTCGAAGACGCGGGCGCTGCCGGCCTCGCCCCGCGGGGGGTAGTAGGCGGACAGCCGGTCCGGGACGTTGAAGAAGTTGTACTTCACCCGGACGAGCCCGGCCGGGGCCCCGGTCTCGATCACGAACGACTGCTCGGCCTGGCCGCCGTTGGCGTCCAGGTTGTACGTGTTCCGGCCGCCCCGGAGGGTGCCGGTGACGACCAGGTTGCTCGGGGACCCGGGGATCACCTGCTCGACCCCGATCCCGGCCTGGCCGACCAGCCCGATGTCGCCGCTCCAGGAGGTGTTCCCGTCCAGGTTCATCAGCGCCCCGCGGCGGTCGATGAAGGTGTACGGGTGGGCCGGCCCGATCCCGGCCAGGGTCAGGTTCTCGGCGAAGGTGAGGGCCCGGCCGGGGACCAGCGGGCGGACGTGGACGGCCGCCCCGGCGGACACCACCGTCGGCGGCTGGGCGGTGTTCCCCTGGCCGATCGGGACGACGTTGGCCGCCGGGGCGGCCTCGACCGCCTGGGTGTACCGGGCCCCGAGCGACCCGACGTCCTGGACCGTCACCCACCCCTCTTCGACACGGGTGGTCCCGAGGTAGCTGTTGGCGACCGGCAGGATCAGGTGCCCGGCCCCCCGCTTGACGAAGTCGGTCTCGACCCGCCCGCTGATGGCGCTGGTGGTGGTCAGGCTGTAGTCGCTGGTGAAGTAGCTGGCGTCCGGGGTCGGGTGGCCGGCCCGCTCGTCCCGGTCGACCCCGACCGCGTCGGCCACGTTGGTGGCGAACCCGAGCTGGATCGGGGCGGTGTACCGGTTGATCCCGCTGACGCTCCGGAGGGCCCCGGTCCCGCCGGTCCGGCCGTTGTCGGCGGCGTCCAGCCCGCGGCCGAAGATGGTCAGGGGCTCGCTCACCTGGAGCCGGTTCGGGTCGCCGGTGACCGAGTCGGCCCCGAGGTCCCGGCCGCGGGCGTCGGTCTGGGGGTTGGTCGGCTTGGCCGCCTCCACCTCCAGCTCGAGGGACGCCCCCTGAATGACGGCGGTGGCCGACTCCCCGCCGTCCCGGACGGTGATCGTCCGGGCGGCCACGCTGTCGGTCGACCCGGCGGACACCTGGAACAGGTCCTGGCCGACGAACGCCCCGCCGAACACGATGTTGAACTGCGACCCGCCGGTGATGGCGGTCTTGGTGACGGCCACCCGGCCGCCGTTGGTGGCCACCGTGGTCAGGGCGTTCAGGGCGGCCTCGACCTGCAGGGCGGTGGCGTCGAACGGCAGGGCGGCGGTGGTGGCGACCGCGTTGCCGAACCGGAACGAGACCGAGAACGTCCCGGGCGAGCCGATCACCTGGACGGCCTGGACCTCCGCCCCGGTGGCCCCGGCGAACGTCCCGAGGGCGAGCGAGTCGCGGACCGTCAGGGCCCCCTCGGCCACCAGGGTGGTGCCGGTGTAGGTGTTCCGGTTGTCCAGGACCACCCGCCCGGCGTCCACCTTGACCAGGGCGAACGGCCCGTTCGGGGAGGCGACCACCCCGCTGATCGTCAGGCTGGTCTTGTCGGCGGCCCCGACGGCGGCCGCGACGTTGCTGTTCGGGAGCGGGCTGCCCAGGGTGACCGGGCCGGCCCAGAAGTTGTTCCCGGCGGTGTTCTGGAGGGCCCCGCGGTTGGCCAGCCCCTCCCGCCCGGGCCCGTTGACGGTCAGGAACTCGTCCCGGATGGTAAACCCGGGGGTCCCGGACGGGGCGGCCAGCCGGAGCTGCCCGGCGGCCGTCAGGTTGGCGTTCACCACCGTCCCGCTGCCGACCGTCCCGTCCGCCCCGAGGGCCTTCGGGTGGGAGGCGGTCAGCACCCCGTCGTCGACGACCGTCAGCCGGCGGTAGGTGTTCCCGGTCGGGCTGGCCAGTTGGACCTCCCCGGCCCCCTTCTTGTACAGGTTGAACCCGGCCCCCGAGTCGGACACCACCCCGGTCACGGTCAGCACCCCGCCGGCCAGCCCGCCGAGGGCGGCGTCGCTGTCCAGGACGACCGCCCCGCCCCAGGTGGTGCTCCCGGACAGGACCGACAGGGCCCCGTCGTTCGACACCCCCAGCCCGTTCAGGGTGACCGGCTCGTTGATCGTCCCGACCACGTCCCGGACCCGCAGCGACGCCCCGGACCCGACGGTGGTGCGGGCGGTGCTGCTGCCGAGGGCGTTGGGGTGGGCGGCGACGAGCTGGCCGGCGTTGTTGTTCAGCCGGATGAACCCGGAGAACCCGCCGTTGTCGCCGGCCAGCACCAGGCTCCCGGGGCCGTCCTTGGTCAGGGTCGAGTTGAGCACCCCGGACAGCCGGCCGCTGATGGTCAGCTCGGCCGACGACAGGATGGAGAAGGTCTGGAAGTTGCCGGCCTGGGCCCCGAGGGCGACGTTCATCCCGAGGACGTTGTTGACCGCCCCGGCGGTGACCACCAGCGCCCCGCTCTGGCTGACCCCGGCGATCCCGCCGAGGGTGAGGGCCAGCCCGTTGAGGGTGTACCCGCTGGCCCCGTAGGTGATCGAGTTGAACACCCCGGCCGGGATGTCGTTGGTGGCGGTCAGCCGGGCCGCCCCGCCCGGGAACACCAGGTCCTCGACGTTGGCCGGGTTCCCGGTCGGGGCGACCCCGCCCTGCCAGTTGCCCCGGCTGCTCCAGTTCCCGTCGGTCGCCCCCCCGGTCCAGGTGAACGTGGCCGGGGTGTCCCGGACCTCCAGCTGCTCCAGCCCGAGCGTCGGGAAGGGGCGCAGTAGCGACGGCTTGCGGGCCGTCCACCCGGTCCACCGGTTCCGCCGGGCGAGCTTGAACATGGGGCGCTCCCGAGATGATCGAAGGGCCGCGAGGGCTGCTGGGGGAGTTACGGGCCGTATCCGAGCGGTTGCGGTCGGGTCAGGATAACCGCCCGCCCGGTGGGGACGAAGAAATCCGGGCTAGTGGGTCTGGAAAACCCGGGCCGAGTATCCGGGTCGTCCGCATCGTGCCGTCCCTCCGGGGCTTCGGCCGGGTGCGAGTCGCGGCCCCGGCCGCCCCCCGGCGGTCGCACGGGGGCGCGGCCGGGCGGGCGGCCCGGGGTGGAGGCGGACGTTCACGAGACGGGGCCGCACCGGGTTAGGTGTTGCGGCCCGTCGGG
>JAIEQO010000163.1 GCA_019747655.1 Gemmataceae bacterium
TCCCGGCCGCTCTTCGTGCGTGGCCGAAGAGCGGCCGGGACGGCCGCGGTCCCAGGGCCGGACGGCTTCAACCCCTTCTCACCCGGCCACCGCCCGCCGCAGCGGGCACCCCTCGGCCGCCGGCTCGCCCCGGCGGTAGCGGTCGAGCAGCTCCCGCGAGCGGGCCGCCAGGAGCCGCCGGACCTCCCGCCGCTTCCCCTTCACCCGCGGGATGGCCATCCCGTCGTAGCCGGTTGTCTGGTGCCGCATCCAGGCGATGACGGCCGCCTCGGCCCGCTCCTCGACCGGGATCCGCTTCGTCCGGGCCACCGTCCCGCTGCCGACCGGGGTGGCGTGGCCGGCCACCGCCCGGGCCACCCGGTCCGCCAGCTCGGCGTGGGCCGGGTGGAAGGCGAGGAACGCCCGGACGGCGGCGGCGAACTCCCCGACGTAGGCGGCCTGGGTCCGCTCCCGCCGGCCGGCGTCGGCCGCCTTCCGCCGGGCGTAGGCATCGGTCGACCGCTCGGCGGCCAGCTCCGCCCGAACCCGCTCGACCGTTCCGGCGTCCGCCCAGAGCCCCCGGCTGAAGACCTTACGGCCCCGCGTCTCGGCCACGGCCCAGGCTTCGCCGGCCGCCTTCACCCGGCGGGTAAGGGCCGCGTCCCCGGGCGGAACCAGGACCCACCCGTCCGGGACCGGGCGGGCGGTTCCGTCGGGGCCGCGGACGGTGCGGGGCGTGGGGCCCGGGGTGAAGGCGGCGAGTGGTGCGGCGGGTCGGCTCATGGGGTGCATCATCGGTCCCGGGGCGGGGCGGCTCCAGCCCGGCTCGCCGCCGCCGGGTCCGGCCGGTAAAGAGTCGGCACGCCGCAGGCGTCGTACAAGTCCCGCGGCCGCCGGAGTTCGGACGGTGATCGGATGAACGGCCTCTTGGTGATCGACAAGCCGGGTGGGATGACCTCACGGGACGCCGTTAACCGGGTCCAACGGTGGCTCCCGCGGAAGACCAAGATCGGCCACACGGGGACGCTCGACCCGTTGGCCACCGGGGTGCTGGTCGTCTGCGTCGGGGCGGCTACCCGGCTGGCCGATACCGTCCAGGCGATGGGCAAGAGCTACACGAGCCGGTTCCGGCTCGGGGCGAGGAGCACCAGCGACGACGCCGACGGCGCGGTGACGGAGACGCCCGGGGTCGTTCCGCCGACCCGCGAGCAGGTCGAGGCGGCGCTGGCCGGGTTCGTCGGGGTGATCGAGCAGGTGCCGCCGGCCGTATCCGCGCTCAAGGTCGGCGGCCGGCGGGCGCACGCCCTGGCCCGGAAGGGGGAGGTGGTGGAACTGGCGGCCCGGCCGGTGCGGGTCGATGCCATCCGGGTGACGGGTTACGAGTGGCCGTTTCTCGCTGTGGAAGTCGACTGCGGGAAGGGGACGTACATCCGGTCGATCGCCCGCGACCTCGGCGCGAGGCTCGGCTGCGGCGGGCTGGTGCAGACGCTCCGCCGGACGCGGGTGGGGCCGTTCACGGCGGAGCAGGGGGTCGGCGTGGATGAGCCGCCGGCCGACCTCGGGGCGGCGCTCCGGCCGATGGTGGAAGCCGTCGCGGGGATGCCGGTCGTCACTTTGGGCGACGAGGTGGTACGGCGCTTCCGGCAGGGACAGGTTGTGCCGGCGAGCGGGGGGCGTCAGCCCCCCGAGGGGTGCCCGATCGCGGTCTTCGACACCGCGGGTAAACTGACCGGCATCGGCTCTCCAGTCGGATCGTCTGTCCGACCCGAGATTGTGTTCAATACCTGACCCCAAGCCCACGGACAGCGTCCGTGGGCCCGCAAGTCAAGCCTCCTGCAAGTCCTTCAGGTTCGCTTCCATCGTCCGAATCTGGTTCTCCAGGTCCGCGGCGAGGTCGCGCTGCTGCTGGACCACCTCGGCCGGGGCCGACCCGACGAACTTCTCGTTGCCGAGCTTGGCCTGCACCCCGGCCAGCGACTTCCGCTTGTCGGCGAGCTGCTTCTCCAGCCGCTTGGCCTCGGCCGCCGGGTCGATCAGCCCGGCCAGCGAGACGTAGGCCTCGAAGTCGGCGGCCACCACCCCGCCGGCCTGCTTCGGCTTCGACGCCGACGGCGACGCGGTGAAGTTGGCGATGCCGGCGAGCGGCCCGATGAACGCCCCGAGGGCGGTGAAGTCGGCGGCCACCGCCTCCGACGCCTTCACCGTCACGTCGAGCTTCTGCTTGTCGTCCACCTGATACCGGTTCCGCACCTCCCGCACCCCGCGGACGAGTTCCTGCATCCGGGCGAACCGGGCCTCGACGCCGGCATCCACCCACGCCGCCGGGTACGCCGGCCACGGGGCGATGCACACGCTCTCGGTGGGTTCGGTCGGCTCGGGCAGGCCCCGCCGCGGGGCGGCCTCGGCGAGGGCGTGCCAGAGCGACTCGGCCACGAACGGCATCACCGGATGCACCAGTCGCAAGATGCCGTCGAGCACCCCGGCCAGCACCCGCTGGGCGACCGGTCGGGCGGCCGGGTCCTTCAGCCGGCCCTTGCTCATCTCGATGTACCAGTCGCAGAACTCCGACCACACGAACTCGTAGGTGAGCTTGGCCACGTCGGCGAACTTGAAGGTCTCCAGCGCGGCGGTGATGTTGTTGGTGGTCGTCACCAGCCGGGATAACAACCACCGATCCTCGGTCGGCAGTTGACTCACATCGACCGGGCCGGGCGTGTAGCCCT
Source organism: Gemmataceae bacterium (assembly GCA_019747655.1). GTDB lineage: Bacteria > Planctomycetota > Planctomycetia > Gemmatales > Gemmataceae > Urbifossiella. The sequence continues at coordinate 2,703 of JAIEQO010000163.1, forward strand.
CCAGGTTCATCAACAGGAACCGGGTGGCGTTCCACAGCTTGTTGGCGAAGTTCCGGCCGATCTCGAACCGGTCGGACGCCTGCTTGGCGGTCTTCAACTCCGGGTCGTCGGCCGGCCACGGCCCGCCGGGGCGGAACGGCTGCTTGCACTTCGGGCAGGCGAGTCGCTTCGTCCGCATGGACATGTGCTCCTGCTTCACCGCCACCTGCTCGCCGCAGTGCGGGCACACGTTCACCACCGGCATCCGGCTGTCCTGGGTCTCGGTGGCGAGGTTCACCATGCCGTACCGCAGGGCGTCGGTGCCGTACAGGTCGATGATGTCGAGCGGGTCGAGGCCGTTCCCCTTCGACTTGCTCATCGTCTCGCCGAACCCGTCCAACAGTTTCGGGTGGACGTAGACCTGGGCGAACGGCACCTCGCCGAGGTTGTACAGCCCGGTCAGCACCATCCGGGCCACCCAGAGGGTGATGATGTCCCGGCTGGTACACAGCACGGAGGTCGGGTAGTAATACTTCAGCTCGGGAGTCTCCTCCGGCCAGCCGAGCGTCGAGTGCGGCCACAGGGCCGAGCTGAACCAGGTGTCGAGTACGTCTTCGGACTGGGCGAAGCCGAGTGCGGCGAGTTCCGCCTCCAGGTCCGGGTTCGGCTCCCGGATGGCGATGTGGATGACGAACGGCTCGCTCTGGTACCCCAACGCGAGGTTCGGGTTTTTCGACCACAGCTCGTGTTGGGATTGGAGCATCGCGTGGTAGTCGTCGTCCCGGGGGAAGACGCGGCTCCACACCGGGATGCGGTGGCCCCACCAGAGCTGCCGGCTGATGCACCAGTCCCGCTTCTCGCCGAGCCAGTCGAGGTACGTCTTGGCGTACCGCTCCGGGGCGAACGCCACCCGGCCGCTCGTCACGGCGTCCATCGCCGTCTGGGCGAGGCCCGGCTTGCCGTCGTCCCGGTCGGCCATCTTTACGAACCACTGGTCCGACAGGTACGGCTCGATCGGCGTCTTGCTCCGGTCGCTGTACTTGAGCGGCACCACCCGGTCTTCCTTGCCCTCGAAGAAGCCGAGTTCGTCCATCTTCTTGGCGATGGCCTCGCGGGCCTTGTACCGGTCCAGCCCGGCGAACTCCCCGCCCTCACCGTTAATGGTGCCGTCGGGGTTGAGGATGTTGATGATCCCGATCTCGGGGTGGCGTTGATAACATGCATAATCGTTCGGGTCGTGGGCCGGCGTCACCTTCACGCACCCGGTCCCGAGTTCCGGGTCGGCGAGCAGCCCGTCGGCGATGATCGGGATCGACCGGCCGTTGAGCGGGATTGTCACCGTCTTGCCGATCAGGTGCTTGTACCGCTCGTCGTTGGGATGCACGCACACGGCGGTGTCGCCGAGCATGGTCTCCGGCCGGGTGGTGCTGAACCGGATGAACGTGTCGGGCGTCCCATCAACGGGGTACTTGAACGTCCAGAACCCGCCCTTGGTGTCCTCGGTGTAGGTCTCGTCGTCGGCCACCGAGGTCTGGAGGCTGGCGTCCCAGTTCACCAGCCGCTTCCCGCGGGTGATGTAGCCGTCGCGGAACATGCGGAAGAAGGTTTCCCGCACCGCCCGGGCGCACTGCGGGTCGAGGGTGAACCGCGTCCGCTGCCAGTCGCACGACGCCCCGAGTTGCTTGAGCTGGCCGAGGATGCGGGCCTCGTACTTGTCCTTCCACTCCCAAATCCGCTTCACCAGCTCGTCCCGGCCGAGGTCGCGGCGTGTCTTCTTCTCCTCGGCCAGCACCCGCTTCTCCACCACCGATTGCGTGGCGATGCCGGCATGGTCGGTCCCGGGCATCCACAGGGCGTTGTACCCCTGCATCCGCCGCCAGCGGATGAGCACGTCCTGCAACGTGTTGTTGAGGGCGTGGCCCATGTGCAGGGCCCCGGTCACATTCGGCGGCGGGATGACGATGGTGAAGGGCTTGCGGGCCGGGTCCGGCTCGCTGTGGAAGAAGCCCTTCTCGTCCCAGAACGCCAGCCACCGCTCCTGGGCGGCCTTGGGGTCGTAGGCTTTGGGTAACTCGGTCGGCATGAGAGAGTTCCGATCAGAGAATTCACCACAGAGTCCCAGAGAACACCGAGAAAGCCACGGAGGCGGAGGTTACGAAACCAAGTGCTCGGTGTGTCTTCCTCTGTGCCCTCTGTGACTCTGTGGTTATTGTGCGGATTCTCGGTCCTTGAACAGCTTGTACTCGATGCTGTCGGCCAGGGCTAACCAACTGGCCTCGACTACGTTCTCGCTCACCCCGACGGTGCCCCAGATGTCGCCGTGGTCGCGGCTTTCGATGACCACCCGCACCCGGGCCGCGGTCCCTTCCCGCGGGTTCACGACCCGCACCTTGTAATCGACCAACTGCATCTCGGCGAGCCGCGGGTAGTTCGGCAGCAGCGCCTTCCGCAGCGCCCCGTCCAGGGCGTTCACCGGGCCGTCGCCCTCACTCGCGGTGTGCTGCACGTCCCCGCCGACGGCCAGCTTGACCGTGGCCTCGGTGATCGGCACACCCCCCGGCCCGGCCTCGATGTTCACCCGGTACGCCCGCCGCTCGAACCACGGGGCGTACAGCCCGGCCGCCTTCTTGACCAGCAGGTCGAACGACGCCTCGGCCGCCTCGAACTCGTACCCCTCGTTCTCCAGGTCCTGCACCCGGTTGAGGATCGCCGTCATCAGCGCCTTGTCGTGGGTCAGTTGATACTTGGTCGTCTTGGCCAGGATCGTGGAATGACCCGACAGTTCCGACACCAGGATGCGGCGTTCGTTGCCCACGGCCTCCGGGGTGATGTGCTCGTAGGTGGTCGGGTCTTTTGCGACGGCGTGGGTGTGCATGCCGCCCTTGTGTGCGAACGCACTGGCCCCGACGAACGGCTGGCCCGGCCGGAAGTTCATGTTGGCCAGCTCGTAGACGTACCGGCTGGCCTCGGTCAGCCGGGCCAGGCTGCCGGGCTTCAGCACCTCGTACCCGTACTTGAGGGCGAGGTTGGCCGCCACGCTCACGAGGTCGACGTTCCCACACCGCTCGCCGAGGCCGTTCATCGTCCCCTGCACCTGTGACGCCCCGGCCCGGACCGCGGCCAGGGTGTTCGCCACGGCCAGCTCGCAGTCGTTGTGGCAGTGGATGCCGACCTCGCACCGCAACCGCCGCCGGACCTCGGCCACCACCTCGCCGATGCGTTCGGGCATCGTCCCGCCGTTGGTGTCGCACAGGATCACCACGGCCGCCCCGGACTCGACCGCGGCCCGGAGTGTTTCGAGGGCGTACCCGGGGTTGGCCCGGTAGCCGTCGAAGAAGTGCTCGGCGTCGTAGAACACCTCCCGCCCGGCGGCCCGGCAGAAGGCGACCGAGTCGGCGACCATCCGCCGGTTCTCGTCGAGCGTCGTTCCGAGCACGTCGGTGACGTGGAAGTCCCACGTCTTGCCCACGATCGTGACCACCGGCGTCTCGGCCGCGAGCAGGGCGTTGAGGCCGACATCCCCTTCGGCCGGGGCGTTCTTCCGCCGGGTCATGCCGAACGCGGCGACCTTCGTGTGCCTCAGCGGCAGGTCGCGGACGGCCCGGAAGTACTCGGCGTCCTTCGGGTTCGACAGCGGGTAGCCGCCCTCGACGAAGTCGACCCCCAGCTCGTCGAGCTTTTTGGTCAGCAGCAGCTTGTCCTGGAGGGAGAAGTTGACGCCCTCGCCCTGGCTGCCGTCGCGTAAGGTCGTGTCGTAGACCCAGACCCGGCCCATCGTCATCGCCCCGTGAGTTGGCCGCGGAAAACAGGCACGCCCCGAAGCGGCGGCTCCGGGGCGCGGCGGGTTGTTCGCTCGTGGTGCCCCGTTTACCCCGTTGTGCCGACGACTACGACGCCGGCGCGCACTCCCTGCGCCGCGGTAATCACGACGGCCGGCAGGTGGGGGTTCGGGGCGGTCACGGGGTTCGGTCCGGTGGGTTCCGGGTTGGCCAGAGGGAATGTAGCCGGGCGGCGACGCGAAGTCAACCGGCCGGGGTCAGGCGAACAGGTCGTCAACAGCCAGACGCCAGCCGGGCAGGGCGGGTTCGGCCTCCGCGGGATCGCCCCGGCGGAAGACCGTTCGGCTTCAGACCCGGGGGTAATCGCACGACCGGATCATGTCGTTAACGTCGGGGGCGAGCTGGCGACGTGTTGGCCGGACCAGCGGGCGTCGTCGCGGGCCGGGAAGTCGCTCCGGAAGTGGGTGCCCCGCGACTCGTCCCGGGCGAGGGCCGCGTCGATCATCAGCCGGGCCACGGTCAGCAGGTTCTGCAACTCCCACCCGGCCTTCGAGGGGAACTCCCGGGCCAGGGCGTAGCGGCACCAGAACGCCACCTCCTTCTTCGCCTCCAGCAGCCGGCCGCGGTCGCGGACGATGCCCATCTTCCGGACCATCAGGGCCCGCAGGGCGTTGGTCAGGTCGGCCACGTCGAGGCCGTTCCCGCCGTCGTCCGGGGGCACGTCGAACCGGACCGGCGGGGCCGACTGCGTCCCCCGGTCCCGGCGGGCGGCCTCGCCCGCCCCCCGGCCACACTTGGCCCCGTACACGAGCCCTTCGATCAGGCTGTTCGAGGCGAGCCGGTTGGCCCCGTGCAGGCCGCTCGACGACACCTCGCCGGCGGCCCACAGCCCCGGGAGCGTGGTCCGCCCCTCGGCGTCGACGGTGACGCCGCCGACCATGTAGTGGGCACCCGGCCGGACCGGGATGCGGTCGGTCGTGATGTCGAGCCCGAAACTGCGGCACGCCTTGGCGATCCCCGGGAACCGGTGACGGACCATGTCCGGGTCGAGGTGCGAGAGGTCGAGGTAGACGTTCGGGTGCTGGGTCCGCTCCATCGTCCGGAAGATGGCCCGGGCGACCACGTCCCGGGGCGCCAGTTCGGCCCGCGGGTCCTCCCCCGGCATGAACCGCTCGCCGTGAACGTCGCGGAGGTACGCCCCCTCGCCGCGGACGGCCTCGGTGATGAGGGAGCGGGCCGACCCGGCGACGTACAGCACCGTCGGGTGGAACTGCATGAACTCCATGTCCCGCAGCTCGGCCCCGGCCCGGTGGGCGGCCGCCATCCCGTCGCCGGTGGCCACCGGCGGGTTGGTCGTCTCCCGGTAGACCATCCCGCACCCGCCGGCGGCCAGGACGACCTGCTTGGCCCAGACGGTCAGCTTGCCGAACTGCGGGTGCCAGACGACCGCCCCGACGCACCCGCCGCCGTGGGTGAGCAGATCGACCGTGAACGTGTCGTCCCAGAGGGTGAGGTTCGGGGCCGCCCGGGCGGTGGCGATCATCGCCCGCATGACCTCGAAGCCCGTCGAGTCGCCGAGGGCGTGGACGATCCGCCGGTGGCTGTGGCCGCCCTCCCGGGTCAGGGCCAGCTCGCCGTTCTCCTCGTCGAACTTCGTCCCCCAGCGGACGAGCTGGTCGATCTCGGCCGGGGCCTCGCGGACGACCATCTCGACGATCGCACGGTCGCACAGCCCGTCGCCGGCGATCAGGGTGTCCTCGACGTGGTTCTCGTAGGTGTCCTCGGGCGAGCGGACCCCGGCCAGCCCGCCCTGGGCGTAGGAGCTGTTGCTCTCGGTGACGCGGTCCTTCGTGACCACCAGGACGCCGAGGTCGGCCGGGACGGCGAGGGCGGCCCGGAGCCCGGCGATGCCGGCCCCGACCACCAGCACGTCGGTAAACCGGTGGAACGTCTGCCGGGCGTCGAACCCGACCAGGTAGCGGTTCGGGGTCACGGGAGTTTCGAGTTTGAAGTTTCGCGTCCGGGCGTGAGCCGGAACTCCGCCGGCGTGGACGCGACGGAGCCGGCCCGCGGCCGCGGGCCGGCTCCGATGGGCATACCCGGTGGGACGCGGGCGTCAACCGTCGGTCACTTCTTCGGGGCGACCTTGACCGCCCCCCGCTGGAACTTCTCCAGGGCGCTGCGGGCGTCCGGCGGGGCGACCCCGGCCGACCCGACCCCGGCCCGACCGGTCCCGGTGCCCGTCCGCTGTTCGACCTTGCGGCCGCCGCCGACGTTCTCGACCGGGCCGGTCGGGGCCGGCGGCACGTCGGCCTTCTCCAGGTCGTCGGCCTCCTTCTGGCGGAGGGCGGTCTCCTTCCGCCAGCGCTTCAGGAAGGCATCGTACTCGTCGTCGGACATCCCGAGCCGGTCGCGGAACTCCTGGTTCTCCCGGTTCTTCTCGAACCGCTCCAACTGGAGTTCGGCCGACCGGGCCCGGTTCCGGGCGTCGGCCTTGGCCTCGGGGTTGAGGGGGACGGTCGACGGCCCCGTCCCCTTCGGGGTGCGGCCGGTCGGGTCGTTCGCCCCGGCCGGGCCCTTCTCGGCCATCTCCTTCAGCTTCTGCTGAAGCTCCGCGGCCTTCTGCGGGTCGTTCATCGCCTCCTGGAGCTGCTCGCGGTTCTCCTTGCCGATCTTGTCGTCCAGCGCCTTCTCGGCGGCCTGCCGGGTGGTGTCGTCCTTGGAGTTCAGGTCCTGGAGCTTCTTGGCCAGCTCGGCCTGCTCCTCGGGCGAGATCGGCTTGCCCTTCGGCGGGGTATCGCCCTTGGCCATCTGCTCGGCCTTCTCGCGGATGTCGTCGCGCGTCTTCCGGCCTTGGCCTTCCTTGAACGCGTCACCCGAGTTCGCGTCCTTGTTGGCCTGTTCGGCCTTGTCGCCGGTGCCCTTGCCGAGCTGCTCGTCGAGCTTCCGCTTGGCGGCCTCGCGGGTCTGGGCGTCCGGGCTGTTGAGGTCGTTCAGGGCCTGCTCGACCTCCTTCGGGTCGGGCTTTTTGCCCGGGGCCGGCTGACCGTCCTTGGGCTTCGGGTCGCCCCCGCCGCCCTTGTTGGCTTGCTGCTCGGCCCGGTCCCGCATCTCCTTCAGCTTCTGCTCGGCCTCGGCCCGGCGGTCCTTGTCGCCGGACTGGAGGTCCTTCATCAGGCCCTCGGCTTCCTTCCGGGCGTCCGGACCGATCGACTTGTCCAACTGGTCCCGGGCCGCCTGCTGGGCCTTCGGGTCCTTGCTGTTCAGGTCCTTCAGCGCCTGCTCGACCTGCTTCGGGTCGACCTTCCCCTTCGGGCCGCCCTCTGGCTTCCCGCCCTTCGACGCCTGCTGGTCGCCCGTCTTCGCCCCCGGGTCGGCCTTCGGCTCGGCCCCGGCGGCACCCTTCGGGTCGGTCTTGCCCTCGGCCCCGTTCTTCGCGGCCATCTGGTCGGCCTGCTTCTTCATCCCCTCCAGCTTCTGCTGGGCGGCCTCCCGCTCCTTCGGGTCGGCGGAGTTCAGCCCCTTGGCGACATCCTCCAGTTTCTGCCTGTTTTCCTTGCCAACGGTCTGGTCGAGTTTTTGCTGGGCCGCCTTGCGGTCGGCCTCGTTCGGGCTGTTGAGGTCCTGGACGGCCTTCTCGAAGTCCTTCTTCTGCTCCGGCGTCAACTCCGGCGGCTTGCCGCCCTGGCCGCCCTTCGGCCTCGGGTCTGTGGCCGTCGGCGGCTTCTGGCCGTCCGCGGTCCGGTTGTCGCCCGGGGCCGGCTTGTCCTCGCCCGGTTCGGGCTGCCCCTTCTGGGCCGTGGCCCCCTGGCCGCCGGCCTTCGGGTCCAGCTTACCCTCCGGCTGGGGCTTGGGCTTGGCCTGACCCGGTTGAGGATCACCGCCCCCGCCGTCCTGCGGGGCCGGTTTCGGCTCGCCGGGCTGATCGCCGGTGCCGCCCGGCATCGGGGACTGGTCCTTCGGCGTCGGCTTGGCGTCCGACGGCGGGGGGCCGTCCTTCGGCTTGACCTCGCCGCCGGTCTCGGGCTTCGCGGCCCCGGGTTGGGGCGGCTGCTGTTGACCACCCCCGTTCGGGTCGGCCGGCGGCTTGTCCCCGCCGGGGTCGGTCTTCGGCTGGAGCTTCGGCTGGCCGGCCCCGGCGGGGTCGTCCTTCGGGGCGCCCGGGTTCGGCGGCCCGTCCTGCTTGCCCTCGGGCGGGGCGGCCGGCTTGGACTGCCCGCCGCCGGACGAGTCCTTCTGACCGTCCTTCGGCTGAGGCTGGCCGTTGTCCTGTTTCGGCTGCGGCGTCGGCTTGTCGCCGGCGGGCGGCGTGCCCGCGTCTTTCTTCGGCTCCGGCTTCGTGACGGCTTCCGGCTTCCCGGTCTGACCGCCGGCCGGGTCCGGTTGCGACTTCGGTTCCGGCTTCGGGTCGGCCGGGCTGTCGGGCGTGCCGGCGTTCGGCTGGGGCTTGGTCTCCGCACCCGGGGTCTTGTTCGCGCCCGCGTCGGGCTTGGGCTGGCCGGCGTTGCCGGCCTGGGGGTCGCCGTCCTTCGGCTGCGGCTTTTGCTCGCCGGGTTCGGCCCGCTCGTCGTCCTTCGGGGCCGGGTTCGGCTTGGCCTGCCCGCCCTGGTTAGCCTGCTGGTCGAGCTTCTGTTGGAGGTCGTTCGCCTGCTTTTGCAGATCGCGCTGCTCCTTCGTCATCGGCGGCGGGGCCTGATCGGGCTGTTGCTGCCCGCCGTTGCCCGCGTCCTGTTGGCCACCGTTCTTCGGCGGTTGTTCGCCGGTCTTCGGCTGGCCGTCCTGCTTGGCCCCGTTGGGGTCGGTCTTGCCGTCCTGCCCGCCGTTCTCGGGCTTCGGCGGCGGCTGGTCGTTCTTCTTGGGCGGGGCCGCATCGTCCGGCTTCTTCGGGGCGGCGTCATTGCCCCCGGCCTTCTGGTCCGGGTCCGTCTTCTTCTCTGCCGCCGGATCGTTGTCTTTCTTCCCGCCTTGATCGTGCGGCTGGTTTTGTCCGTCCTTCTTCTCCGGCTCGCGGTTCTCGTTGTCGAGCTTCTTCTCCTGCTGCTTCTGGAACTGCTGCTCGTCGGCCTTCCGCTGCTGCTTCTGGGTGTCCTGCTTCTCCTGCCGCTCGGGCTCGGGCGGCGGGGGCGTCACCCGCACCCGCTTCGGCTTCGACCGGCCGACCTGCGGGTCCGGCTCCGGGCCGTCCGGCCCCGGCTTGGTCCGGTTGTCGGCCGCTTCGAGCCAGTATTCGAGGACCATCCCCTCCTTGAGGGCGACCGGCAGCCCGACGGTGTCGGTCAGCTTGGTGAAGTCGACCGAGTCCTTGTAGTCCAGGCTCCGCGGCCAGGTGTCGTCCTTCGCCCGGCGGAACGACTTGCCGCCCTGGTACGGCTTCGGGGTCAGCACCTTCTCGGCCGGCCCGAGCAGCCTCATCCGGAGCGTGACGCTCTCGACGCCGAAGTCGTCGCCGACCCGGCCGTCGATCTCCAACTGGCCGTTGGCCGGGATCGGGACCTCGTCCTCCTCCGGCTTGAGGATTTCGACCTGCGGGGCGAAGTCGTCCAGCACCCGGATGCCGAGCGGGGCCGGGTCCGGGCTCCGCTCGCCCTCGGCCGAGGTGAACTGCGGGCGGTAGCTCCCGCCGGCCTCCAGGACGAACTCGAACCGCAGGGTGTCCGGCCGGCCGGCCACCGGCACCCCGGCCACCGGCTCGCGGGTCGGCGGGTCGAACACCAGCCGGCCGTCTTTCACTTGCCGGTTGGCCGTGCCGACGAGGACGACCTTGGTGCCGCGGTAGCCGACGAGGTGCGGGTCGGCGGTCGTCTCCGGCAGCCGGCGGACGTATTTGGGGTACTCGTAGGCGACATCGTACCCGGTGAACCGGGGGACCGACCGGACGGTGATCTGATACTCGGGCGTCTCGGCGTCCCCGCCGGCGACCTTGTACCAGACGCCGTTGCGGATCAGCGTCTCGGGCAGCCGGAGCTGCCAGTCCCGGGACGACTCGCCGGGTTCGAGCGGCAGGTCCTCGTAGTCCCCGTCCGGGGCGTGGCGGAGCCGGACCCGCAGCCGGTCGTCGGCGTCCGGGCTGGGCACCTTGCCGGCCACGTGGACCTTGACCGTGACCGACTGGCCGGCGGTGACGGTCACGTTCCCGCCGGCCGGGTCGAGCAGGTCGAGCCGGGTCCGGGTGGCGATCGGGTCGGCGGTGAACGGGACGAACGCCCGGCGGAGGAGGGAGGTGAACTGAGTCGGGCGGAAGACGAAGAACAGGACGATGAGCGTCAGCAGGAGGGCGACGGCCACCCCGCCGGCGTAGAGCAGGCTCTTGTGGTCGACCGCCCGGTTGACGTCGGCCTGCCCGGCGTCGCGGGCCGCCCGGGCGCCCATCGCCGCCCGGACGGCGTCCGGCACGTCGGCCCGGTCCTTCGCCTCGACGTACCCGCTGACAGTGTTCTTGGCGTCCTCGATCGTCCGCTCGACCTGGACGGCGGCGTAGAGCGGGTTGACCCGGCGGAGGAGCGGCCGGACGAGGGCGGCGTACCCGACCCCGAGGACCGCCAGGGCGAACCCGGCGAGCCCGAGCTGGCGGGCCCACTCGGGCAGCACGACGGCCTTGTCCAGGAGGATCACGGCGGTCGCGTAGGCCAGGACGACGGCCGCCAGGACGAGCCCGCCGAGGGCCAGGTCGTGCCCGCGGATGCGGGCCGTCGCCTGGGCGATCTGCTCGTCCACCTGGGCCCCGGCCCGGTCCGCCCGCTCGGCTACCGTCGCCATGCGCGTCTCCCGAACTCGAACACCCGCCGGCGGGTCCGGCGGCGCCCCCACCTACGGGTTCGCCCCCGGCCCCGAGATATTGTACCCCCCGCCCGGGCGGCCCGCGAGCGGCGGGGCGGCCGGCGTTACAACCCCGGGGCGGGACCGGCCGTTGGCGGCCGAACCCGTGGGCGTGTAACGATTCGGGCAGAACCGGCCGGGCGGACCGGTTACAATGGCCCCCTGTGGGCTCTCCCGCGGGGGTTCGGTCATGTTGGTCGGCCAGACCATCGGCTCGGGTGCGTACCGGTTCGACGTCCAGTCCGAGCTGGGCAGCGGGGCGATGGGGACGGTGTACAAGGCGGCCTTCCACAAGGACGACAAGGTCGTCCCGGTGGCCCTCAAGGTGGTCGCCCTGGGGCTGCTGGGGAACCAGGGGGCGATGGCCCGGTTCGAGCGGGAGGCGAGCATCCTCAAGCAACTCCGCCACCCGCACATCGTCCGCCTGTTCGCCACCGGGCACTACCGGAAGACCCCGTTCATCGCCATGGAGTTCGTCGACGGGGAGCCGCTCGACCGGGCCCTCACCCGCCGCGGGAAGCTGACCTGGGAGGAGGTGGCGGCCTACGGCCGGCAGCTCTGCGAGGCCCTCCAGTTCGCCCACGAGAAGGGGATCATCCACCGCGACCTGAAGCCGTCGAACCTGATGATCACCCCGGCCGGGCAGCTCAAGCTGACCGACTTCGGGATCGCCAAGGACACCGACGTGACCGCCCTGACCGGGGCCAACAGCACCATCGGGACGGCCGCCTACATGTCCCCCGAGCAGTGCAAGGGGGAGCGGAACCTGACCCCCAAGTCCGACCTGTACTCCCTCGGGGTGGTGTTCTTCGAGCTGCTCAGCGGCAAGAAGCCGTTCACCGCCGACACCACCGTCGAGATGTTCATGAAGCACGTCCACGAGCCGCCGCCCCGGGCCGGGAAGGTCATCCACGGGCTGCCGGCCAAGTTCGAGGCCCTGATCCACCAACTGCTGGAGAAGGACAAGGACGACCGCCCGGCCGACGCCGCCTGGGTGGCCCGGATGCTCGGCGAGGTCGAGGAGGACGCCTTCGCCCGCAAGAGCGCCGGGCTGGACGCGGCCACCGCCCGCCGGGCCGACCGGCCGAAGCGGGGGTCGGGCGTCAAGCCCGTGACCGAGGCCGACCGGGAGGCGGCCCGGGCCCTCCGCGGCAAGAAGAAGAGGAAGAAGGCGGCCGACCGGCGGCCGTGGCACGAGCGGCCGGCGGTCAAGGCGGCCGGGATCGTCGCCGTCCTCCTCGGGCTGGCCGGGACGGCGTACTACCTGACCCGGCCGCCGTCGGCCGAGCGGCTGGCCGCCGCGGTCGAGTCGGCCGGCACCCCGGAGGCCAAGCGGGAGGCGGCCGAGGAGTACCTGCGGCTGTACGGCGACGAGTCCGGGGAGACGACCGACCGGGTGGCCCGGGCGTTCCGGGAGGCCAAGGCCCGGGAGCTGGACGCGACCCTGGCCAAGCGGTTCGCCTTCCCGAACATGCGGGCCAACCCGGAGGGGGAGGACCCGGACGCCTACGCCGACGCGATGGCCGCCATCCAGGCCGAGCAGGCCGGGCTGCTCGGGGAGGCGGCCGGGCTGTGGGCCCGGGTCGAGCGGCGGTTCCCCGAGGAGGCCAAGCTGCCGTTCACCCTGGACGAGAAGCGGTTGCGGAACGCCCGGATGGCCTGGGTCGCCCGGAACCGGGCCGAAGCGATCGCCGCCGTCCGCCCGCGGGAGGCCGACCTGGACCGGCGGATCGCCGACCACCTGCGGTACGAGCAGGCGGCCCCGCTCGACCCGGCCAAGCCGGACTCGGTCGCCTTCCAGGCCCGCCGGCTGGAGCGGTACGAGGACTGGGAGAAGGCCGGCCGGCTGTGGGACGCCCTGATCGGGCTGACCGAGAAGGAGCCGGACCGGCACGTCCTGTACCTGCTGGCGAAGGAGCACCGGCGGGCGGTCGAGCCGAAGGCCGGCGGGGGGGACGCCCCGGCCCGGCGGCGGGACCGGGTGGTGGGGAAGGTGGACGAGGCCGAGAAGAAGTACGCGGCGCTGAAGGCCCCGGACGCCTCCCCCGAGCGGGCCGACTGGGTGCTCCTGCGGTCCGCCCTGCGGGACGTTGTCGAACTGTAAGACGACGAGTCAGACCCGACCGTCGTCGGGGCCGTCGGCAAGGCCAAGAAGCTCCTCGCCGACGCGGGGAATGAAGGGAAATAGTCGGCGAGCGGGGGGGGGGTGGGGGCAACCCCCGGGGGGGGAACCGCCCCGCCCCCGCGGTCGGGGCGGTCGGCGGGACGCCGATCACGATCGCCCGGGCCGACGGGCCGTACCTCCACGACCTCGACGGCAACCGCTACCTGGACCTGATCGGCTCCTGGGGGCCGATGATCCTCGGCCACTGCCACCCGGCCGTGGTCGAGGCCGTCGGGCGGGCCGTCCGCAACGGCTCCAGCTACGGCGCCCCGAGCGAGCCCGAGACGGAACTCGCCGAACTCGTGGTCGAGGCGGTCCCGTCGGTCGAACTCGTGCGGTTCGTCTCCAGCGGGACCGAGGCCGCCATGAGCGCCGTCCGGCTGGCCCGGGGGGCCACGGGGCGGGACCTGATCGTCAAGTTCGCCGGCTGCTACCACGGCCACGTCGACGCCCTGCTCGTCTCGGCCGGGTCGAGCGCCCTGACCCTCGGCGTGCCGACCAGCCCGGGCGTGCCGAAGGGGTGTACCGCCGACACCCGGGTGCTGCGGTACAACGACCCGCAGGGGCTGGCCGACCGGTTCGCGGCCGAGGGCGACCGGATCGCCGGGGTGATGCTGGAGCCGGTGGTCGGGAACATGGGCCTCGTCCCGCCGACCGCCGAGTTCCGCCGGGAACTCCGACGGCTGACCCACCAGCACGGCGCCCTGCTCATTTACGACGAGGTGATGACCGGGTTCCGGCTGGCCTACGGCGGGGCCCAGGAGCTGCTCGGCGACACGCCCGACGTGACCGTCTTCGGCAAGATCATCGGCGGCGGCTACCCGGTCGGGGCCTACGGCGGCCGGGCCGACGTGATGAGGAACATCATGCCCGCCGGGCCGGTGTTCCAGGCCGGCACGCTCTCCGGCAACCCGGTGGCGATGGCCGCCGGGATCGCCACCCTCAAGGAGCTGAAGCGGAACCCGCCCTACGACCGGCTCGACCGGATGGGGGCGGCGGTCGAGGCCGGGCTGAAGGCGGCCGCGGCCGATGCGGGGCTGCCGGCCCAGTTCAACCGCGTCGGCAGCATGTGGACGCTGTTCTTCACCGAATCACCGGTAACGGACTACGACACCGCCCGGACGAGCGACACCAAGCGGTTCGCCCGCTTCTTCTGGGCGATGATGGACCGCGGCGTGTACCTCCCGTGCAGCCAGTTCGAGGCCGCCTTCCTGTCGGCCGCCATGGCCGACGACCACGTCGGCCAGATCGTCGCGGCCGCCCGCGAGTCGCTCCGTGCCATCGCCGGGGACGCCCGCCCATGACCCGCCGCCGGCTCCTCCTGCTCCTCGGGCTGGTCGCCGTCGGCGTCGGCGGCTACTTCGTGTACCGCTCGCCCTGGGTCCAGACCCAGTTGGCCGACGACACCGAGAACCCGGACGAGGTGGCCCGGCTGC
>JAIEQO010000239.1 GCA_019747655.1 Gemmataceae bacterium
GATCCTGGCCGGCCGGTTCTGGGACGGGCTGCTCGACTGGGCTCGGGCGGCGATGCTCCGGCCGGACGCCCCGCTCGCCCGCACACGAGACACGCACCGGGAGCGGCGATGAGCACGACGACGGCAGACCCCCCGGCCGCCGGGCCGGTCGACCGGCTCCGCGAGTACGGCTGCGGGCCGGTCCCGTTCACCGGCGGGAACGACGCCCTGTACGAGCGGCGGCTGGTGTTCGACCACGTCCTCGACCCGGCCGACGCCGCCCGCCGGGACCAGTTCGAGGCCCTGGCGGCGGCCCTCCGGGACGTCCTCGCCCAGCGGTGGGTGAAGACCGCCCGCCACCACGACCGCGCGAACCCGAAGCAGGTGTGCTACCTGTCGATGGAGTTCCTCATCGGCCGGTCGCTGGCCAACAACCTGTCGAACCTGCTCCTGTCCCCCCTCGGCGCCTGGTTCGAGAAGTCCCGGGGGGTGAACCTGGCCGCTCTGTTGGAGGAGGAGCCGGACGCCGGGCTGGGCAACGGCGGCCTCGGGCGGCTGGCCGCCTGCTTCATCGACTCGCTCGCCACCCTGAAAATCCCGGCGATCGGCTACGGCCTGCGGTACGACTACGGCATCTTCCGGCAGGAACTGTCCGACGGCCACCAGGTCGAGCAGCCGGACCGCTGGCTGGCCCGGCCCGACCCGTGGGAGGTCGCCCGGCCGGCCGAGCAGGTGACGGTCCCGCTGGCGTCGTCGTTCACCGCCCGGCACGGCGAGATCGAGGTCCACCGCGGCCGGCCGATGGGCCTGCTCGGCGTCCCCTACGACCGCCCGGTGGTCGGCTACGGCGGGGACACCATCAACACCCTCCGGCTGTGGCAGGCGGCCACCCCGGACGTGTTCGATTTCGGCGAGTTCAGCGGCGGCGACTTCTTCGGGGCGGTCGCCGACCGGGTGCTGGCCGAGTCCGTAACCCGGGTGCTGTACCCGGACGACTCGACCGCCCGCGGGCGGTCGCTGCGGTTCCTCCAGGAGTACTTCCTGGTCCGCTGCTCGCTGGCCGACATCGTCGCCCGGTTCCGCCGCCGCGGGAACGACTGGGCGGCGCTGCCGGACAAGGTGGCGATCCAGCTCAACGACACCCACCCGGCGATGGCCGTCCCCGAACTGATGCGGATCCTGCTCGACGAGGCCGGACTCGGCTGGGACCAAGCCTGGGACCTCTCCGTCCGCACGCTCGCGTATACCAACCACACCCTGCTGCCCGAGGCCCTGGAGAAGTGGCCGGTCGACCTGTTCGAGGCGCTGTTACCGCGGCACCTCGAAATCGTCTACGAGATCAACCGGCGGTTCCTGGCCGACGTGCGGGCGGCCCACCCGGGGGACGATGACCGGGCGGCGCGGGTCGGCCTGATCGAGGACGGATCGGACCGGCGGGTCCGGATGGCGAACCTGGCCATCGTCGGCACCCACAGCACCAACGGCGTCGCCGCCATCCACTCCGAGCTGCTCAGGACCAAGACGGTCCCCGACTTCGCCGAGCTGTTCCCCGGGCGGTTCAACAACAAGACGAACGGGGTGACGCCGCGGCGGTGGCTGCTCGGGGCCAACCCCGACCTGGCGGCCCTGCTGACCGAGGCCGTCGGCGACCGCTGGGTGACGGACCTGTCGGTTCTGCGGAAGGCCGACCCGCTGGCCTCCGACCCGGGCTTCCGGTACAAGTTCCTGGCGGCCAAGCGGGCCGCGAAGGTGCGGTTCGTCGACTGGCTCAAGGCGACCGCCGGGATCGGCCTCGATCCGGACACCCTGTTCGACGTTCAGATCAAGCGAATCCACGAGTACAAGCGGCAGTTGTTGAACGCCCTCCAGGTGGTGGTCTGGTACAACCGGCTGCGGGCGAACCCGGACCTCGACGTGCCGCCGCGGACGGTCCTGTTCGCCGGCAAGGCGGCCCCGGCGTACCACCTCGCGAAGGTCATCATCAAGCTCATCACCAGCGTCGCGAAGGTGGTCAACGCCGACCCGGCGGTCCGGGGCAAGCTCCGGGTCGAGTTCCTCCCGAACTACTCCTGCACCCTGGCCGAGCGGTTGATCCCGGCGGCCGACGTGTCCGAGCAGATCTCGACCGCCGGGTACGAGGCGAGCGGGACGAGCAACATGAAGTTCATGATGAACGGGGCCCTGACCGTGGGCACCCGGGACGGGGCGAACATCGAGATCGCCGAGGAGGCCGGGGAGGAGAACTGCTTCCTGTTCGGGCTGACGGCCGACCAGGTGCTCGGGAGCCGCGGGTGGTACAACCCGGGCTGGCATTATGTGACCGAGCCGGAGACGCGGGCCGCCCTGGACCTGGTCTTCCACGACCACTTCTGCCCGGACGAGCCCGGCCTGTTCGAGCCGGTCCGGGAGACCCTGCTGGACAAGGGCGACTACTACATGCACCTGGCCGACCTGGCCGCCTACGTCCGGACCCAGGAGGCGGTGGCGGCCCTCTACCGGGACCGGCACGGGTGGGCGGAGAAGGCCGTCCGCAACGTCGCCCGGTCCGGCAAGTTTTCGAGCGACCGGACCATCGGCGAGTACGCCCGGGACATCTGGGGGGCGAAACCGTGCCCGGTGGGCTGACGGGGTAGGCGGCCGCGGGGTGATGCCCGCCGCCGGGGGGAGGCCGTGAACTGGGAGCAGCGCTACCGGCTGGGGCTCGCCGCCCGCACCTCCCTGGTGCTCTGGGCCGGGGCGGCGCTGGCCGCCGCGGTCGCCGGCGCCCCGGCGGTCCGGTGGCTCGACCGGGAGACCGGGTGGGGGGTGTTCGGGTACACCCCGGACGGGGCCCGGGCGGTCCTCGGGGCGCTGACCGGGTCGATGCTGACGTTCATCGTCTTCGTCCTGTCGGCCACCCTGATCGTGGTCCAACTGGCCAGCGGGCAGTTGACCCCGCGGGTGATCGCCCTGGTGTTCGCCATGCCGCTGGTGCGGGGGACCATTGCGGCGTTCACCTTCACCTACGCCTACACCCTCGGGGCGCTCGGCCGGGTGGAGGACCGGGTGCCGGACCTGCACGTCGGGGTGGCGGTCGTGTTGAACCTGGGCTGCATCGTGCTGTTCTTCTGGTTCGTCCAGCGGCTCTCCGGCGGGCTGAGGCCCAGCGCCATGATGCAACTGGTGGCCGACCGCGGGCGGCGGGTGATCGAGCAGGTGTACCCGCTCGGCTATGACCCGGACCGTCCCGAGCAGCCGGCCCCCGGGTCGGTCCCGCCCGGCCGGCCCCGGGTGGTCCCGTTCGCCGGCCGGTCCGGGGTGGTGATGGCGTTCGGCGGCGGGGACCTCGCCCGGCTGGCCCGGGAGGCCGACGCGGTCGTCGGACTGGTCCCGCAGGTCGGCGACTCCCTGGCCGCCGGCGACCCGCTGTTCCGGGTGTACGGCGGGGCCGGGCCGGCCGACGACGCCCTGCGGGGGTGCGTGGCGGTCGGGCCCGAGCGGACCCTGGACCAGGACCCGCGGTTCGCCTTCCGCATCCTGGTGGACATCGCCGATAAGGCCCTGTCCCCGGCCATCAACGACCCGACCACCGCCGTCCTGGCCCTGGACCAGATCACCGGGCTGCTCCTCGACCTCGGCCGGCGGCGGCTCGACGAGGGCGTCATCCGGGACCGGGACGGCAAGCCGCGGCTGGTCTACGGCACGCCGGACTGGCCGGACTACGTGATGCTGGCGGTGAGCGAGATCCGCCACTACGGGGCCGGGAGCATGCAGGTGGACCGGCGGCTGCGGGCCATGCTCGAGCACCTCATCCGGGAGCTGCCGGAGGCCCGGCGGCCGCCGCTGGAAGAGGAACTCGCCCTATTGGGGCGGGCGGTCGAGCGGGGGTTCCGGGACGAGACGGATCGGAAGCGGGCCGGGGTGGCGGACTACCAGGGGGTCGGCGGGTCGGACTCGTGACGGGCGGGTGAACCGGTGCGGGGCGAGGCCCCGGACCAGGAGGTCGGCCAATGAGTACGAAGCCCGGCCCCGGGGCTGCGGGGGTTCTGGTCAGCGACTTCGACGGCACGATGACCCGCCACGACTTTTACAAGCTGGCGATCGAGGAGCTATTGCCGCCCGAGACGCCCGACCACTGGGCCGACTACCGGGCCGGCACTGCCACCCACTTCGAGGCCCTCCGGCGGTATTTCGCGGCCATCCGGGCGGCCGAGGCCGAGGTGCTGGCGGTGGTCGAGCGGATGGAGCTGGACCCGGAGCTGCCGGCCGCCGTGGCCGACCTCCGGGCGGCCGGGTGGCAGGTGGTCGTCACCTCGGCCGGGTGCGACTGGTACATCCGTCGGCTGCTGGCCGCCGCCGGGGTGGAGGTCGAGGTGCATTCCAACCCCGGGCGGTTCGAGGCCGGGCAGGGCCTGCTGATGGAGATGCCGACCGGCTCGCCCTTCCTCTCCCCGACGCTGGGGGTGGACAAGGCCCGGGTCGTCCGGCGGCACCTGGACGAGGGCCGCACAGTGGCGTTCGCCGGGGACGGGTTCCCCGACGCCGAGGCCGCCCGGCTGGTGCCGGCCGGGCTCCGGTTCGCCCGGGCCGACCTGGCCGACGTGCTGGGGCGGGAGGGGCTGGCGTACCACCGGTTCGAGACCTGGTCCGACATCGCCGCCGTCCTCCTCCGGCGGGGGGCCTGACATGCTCCGGCCGACCCAGATCGCCATCCCCACGCTCGTCCGGGTGAAGGACGGGGCGCTGGACCGGCTCGGCCTCTACCTCGCCCGCGGCGGTCACCGTCGGGTCGCGGTCCTGGTCAGCCAGGGGCTCGTCCCGCCGCTCCCGGATCGGGTCGCGCTGAGCCTGGCGGAGCAACACCTCGAGCCGGCGGCGTGGGCCGAGGTGGCGGACAACGACCTGGAGGCCGCGGCCCGGCTGTTCGCCGACCTGCCGAAGGGGGTCTCGGCGGTCGTCGGGGTGGGCGGCGGCAAGGCCCTGGACGTGGCGAAGTACGTCGGCTTCCTCGGCCGGCTGCCGTACTACGCCGTCCCGACCTCGCTGTCGAACGACGGATTCTGTAGCCCGCAGTCGAGCCTGACGGTCCGGGGCAAGCGGCGGTCGCTGCCGGCCGCCCTGCCGTTCGGGGTGGTGGTCGACACCGCCGTCTGCCGGGACGCCCCGCGGGCCCTGACCCTCTCCGGGGTCGGCGACTTGGTGGCCAAGTTCACCGCCGTCCGGGACTGGAAGCTGGCGTTCCACGCCGTCGGCGAGCCAGTCGACGATTTCGCCGCCCTGCTGTCGGACGGGTCGATCCACTCCTTCCTGGGCCACCCGGCCCTCGACCTGGAAGGCGTTCGCCTCCTGGCGACCTCGTTGATGCTGAACGGGATCGCGATGGAGGTGTGCGGGTCGTCCCGGCCGGCGAGCGGGAGCGAGCACCTGATCTCCCACGCCCTCGACGCCTCGTCCGCCCGGCCGCGGCTGCACGGCCTCCAGGTCGGGGTGGCGAGCTACCTGGTGAGCCTCCTCCAGGGGGAGAACACCGAGCGGATCGCCGGCCTGTTCGAGGCGACCGGGTTCTGGGACGAGGTGGCCCGCGACCCGTTCTCCCGGGCCGAGTGGCGGGCCGCGGTCCGGGCCGCGCCGGCCGTCAAGGAAAAGTTCTACACCGTGCTGTCGAGCCGCGACGTGCTGCCCGAGGTGGAACGGGCACTCGATCACGACCCCTACCTGGTGCGGTGCTGCCGGTAGCGGGCGGACGGCCGACCGACGAGCCGAACCCCACAGGAGACGACCCCGTGTCCCGCACCGCAACACCCCGCACGCCCCCGCTCACCGCCACCCGGCTGGAGGACCGGGTGGTGCCGACGATCAATTTTCTGTTCGACTTCCGGTTCGACGACGCCGGTTTCTTCACCAACCACACGGACCGGATCGCCACCATTCGGGCGGCTGCGGCCGACGTGGGGGCCCGGTTCTCGGACACCCTGGCCGCCATCCCGTTCCCATCCGCCCCGGGGGACTTCTGGAAGGCCAAGTTCGACCACCCGAGCCGGATCAGCAGCCCGGAGGGGGTCACCAACCCGCTCGTCCCGGCCAACACCGTCGTCGTGTTCGTCGGGGCCCGCGAGCTGATCGGCCCGCTCACCCTGGAGTCGAGCGGCCGGGAGGCCGGCGGGAGCCCGACCTGGTACGACGCGGTGTTCGGCCGCGGCCAGGCCAACAGCTACGGCACCGCCGCCACCGACTTCAGCCCGTGGGGCGGGTCGATCACCTACGACCTGATCGCCGACTGGCACTCCGGGACCGACCTGCCGGGCAACCCGAGCGAGTTCGACCTGTACACGGCCACCCAGAAGGCCCTGTTCCACATCCTCGGGTTCGGGACGAGCGAGGCCTGGACCCGGGTCGGCGACACCGGCCGGTTCTTCGGGCCGAAGGCGGTCGCGGTGTACGGGGACACGGTCCCGCTGGCCGAGAGCGGCGGGAGAAACAATTACGTGTGGCAGGACGGCGTCCTTTCCCAGGGCGAATGGACGTTGATGGACAGGGACCAGCCGCGCGGCGAGCGGATCACCCCGAAAGCCCTCGACCTGGCGGCGATGGAGGACATCGGCTGGACGACCCAGAGCACCAGCCCGCCCCCGCCGCCGGCCGCCCCGCCGCCCCCGACCGTCCCGCCGGCCCCGATCAGCCCCGGGACCGTCCTGAGCGTGGTCGGGACCGGCGAGGGGGCCACGGCCCGGTTCAACCTGAACGACGCGGCCACCTTCACCCAACTGGCGACGTTCACCCCCTACGCCTCCTACGGCGGGACCGGGAACGACTTCCGGGGCGGGGTCCGGGCGGTCACCGCCGACCTCAACCGGGACGGGGTCGAGGACGTGGTCGTCGGCCCCGGCCCGGGCATCCCGACCGAGATCCGGGTCTACAGCGGGGCCAACTTCCCGGTCAGCCCGGACACGTCCCTCTTCGCCAGCGGGTACGCGTTCGAGACCGCGTTCACCGGCGGGGTGTTCCTGTCGGCCGGGGACGTGAACGCCGACGGCTTCCCGGACGTGGTCGTCACCCCGGACCAGGGCGGCGGGCCGCGGGTCCGGATCGTCAGCGGCAAGGACCGGTCGGTGATCGCCGACTTCCTGGGGATCGACGACGCGAGCTTCCGGGGCGGGGCCCGGACCGCCCTGGGCGACCTGAACGGGGACGGGAACGTCGACCTGGTGGTCGCGGCCGGGTTCGGGGGCGGCCCGCGGGTGGCCGTTTTCGACGGAAAGACGCTCCGGCCGGGGGCGACCCCGGGTAAGCTGGTGGGCGACTTCTTCCTGTTCGAGCAGGAGCTGCGGAACGGGGCCTACGTCGCGGTCGGGGACGTGACCGGGGACGGGTACGGGGACCTGATCGGGGGCGGTGGGCCGGGCGGCGGCCCGCGGGTGTACGGCCTGTCCGGGTTCGACCTGACCCAGCGGGGCGGGGCGTTCACGGTGGTGGCCAACTACTTCGCCGGGGACACGAACAACCGGGGCGGGGTGCCGGTGGCCGCGAAGGACATCGGCGGCGACCGCCGGGCGGACATCCTGGCCGGGGCCGGCGAGGGGGCCCAGAGCGTGGTCACCACCTACCTCGGGTCGGCGGTCCAGCCGAGCGGGACGCCCCCGGCGTACCAGCGCTACCTGGCCTTCGAGTCGAGCTTCCTGGGCGGGGTGTTCGTCGGCTGAGCCCGGGCCGTGACGGCCCATCCCGGATGAGGAGGAGTCATGGACGAGCGGAGGCAGGAGGCGAGCCGCCCGACGGCGATGCGACGCCGGCCGGTCGCGCTGTACGTGGACCGGTCGAGCCGGCAGTGGGTCGTGCAGGACCCGGAGGGCAACTTCTGGGCCCTGCCGTCGACCCCCGACCCCTGGGACGACCGCCGGCCGTTCTCCCCGGCCGGGGAGTCGGAGCTGGAGCCCGTGCCGGGGCACTACAAGTACATGCTCGGCTTACCCTCTTGACCGAAACGAGTACCCCGATGGACGCCGAACACGTCCGACTGGTGGCGGCCCGCGACCCGACGACCCCCTGGAAGCGGTGGGGCCCGTACCTGAGCGAGCGGCAGTGGGGGACGGTCCGCGAGGACTACAGCGAGGGCGGCAACGCCTGGGACTACTTCACCCACGACCAGGCCCGCAGCCGGGCCTACCGGTGGGGCGAGGACGGCCTCGCCGGCGTCTCCGACGACAAGCAGCACCTGTGCTTCGCCCTGGCCCTGTGGAACGGCCAGGACCCGATCCTGAAGGAGCGGCTGTTCGGGCTGACCAACGCCGAGGGGAACCACGGGGAGGACGTGAAGGAGGTCTACTACTACCTCGATAGCACCCCGACCCACAGCTACCTGAAGTACCTCTACAAGTACCCGCAGGCCGCCTTCCCTTACGCCGACCTGGTCGAGACGAACAAGGGCCGGTCCCGGCACGAACTCGAATACGAACTGCTCGACACCGGGGCGTTCGACGCCGACCGGTACTTCGACGTGTTCGTCGAGTACGCCAAGGCGGCCCCGGAAGACCTCCTCGTCCGGATCACCGCCCACAACCGCGGCCCGGACCCGGCCGACCTCCACGTCCTGCCGACCCTGTGGTTCCGCAACGAGTGGTCGTGGCACGGGGCGGCCGGCCGGCCGGAGCTCCGCCAGGTCGCGGCCACGCCGGCCCGCGGCGTCGTCCGGGCGGTCCACCCCGCGATCGGGGAGCGCTACCTGTACAGCGAGGGCGATGCCCCGCTCCTGTTCACCGAGAACGAGACGAACACCGAGCGGATCTTCGGCGTCCCGAACCGGTCGCCGTACGTCAAGGACGGCATCAACAACCACGTCGTCCACGGCCACGACGGCGTCGTCAACCCCGAGAAGGTCGGCACCAAGGTCGCGGCCCACTACCGCCTGACCGTCGGCCCGGGCGAGTCCCGGACGGTCCGCCTGCGGCTGTCGGATGTCGCCCCGGCGGCCCTCGCCCGCACCAACGGGGCGGAGGGGAGCCCGTTCGGGGCCGCCTTCGACGAGGTGGTGGAGGCCCGGCGGCGGGAGGGCGACGAGTTCTACACCGGCGTGATCCCCGCCTCGGTCGGCCCCGACGGGGCCACCGTCATGCGGCAGGCCCTGGCGGGGATGCTCTGGACCAAGCAGTTCTACCACTACGACGTGGACAAGTGGCTCGAAGAACGGGGCTCCGACCCGTTCAAGCCGGCCCGGAAGGCGGCCCCGCGGAACGACCACTGGCACCACATGTACAACGGCGATGTCATCTCCATGCCGGACAAGTGGGAGTACCCCTGGTACGCCGCCTGGGACCTGGCCTTCCACGTCCTCGCCCTGTCGCTCGTCGACCCGGACTTCGCCAAGCACCAGCTCCGGCTGATGCTCCGCGAGCGGTACATGCACCCGAACGGCCAAATCCCGGCCTACGAGTGGAACTTCGGCGACGTGAACCCGCCGGTCCACGCCTGGGCCACCATTTTCACCTACCGGCTGGAGAGGGCCCAACAGGGCGAGGGCGACCGGGAGTGGCTCAAGAGCAACTTCCAGAAGCTGCTGTTGAACTTCACCTGGTGGGTGAACCGCAAGGACCGGACCGGCCGGAACGTGTTCGAGGGCGGGTTCCTCGGGCTCGACAACATCGGGGTGTTCGACCGCAGCTCGCCGCTGCCGACCGGCGGGTACCTGGAGCAGGCCGACGGCACCGCCTGGATGGCCCTGTACTGCCAGAACATGCTGGAGATCGCGTCCGAGTTGGCCATGACCGACCCGGACTACGCGGACATGGCCTTGAAGTTCGTCGAGCACTTCCTGTGGATCGCCTCGTCCATGACCCACCTCGGCGGCGACACCGGGATGTGGGACGAGGAGGACGGGTTCTTCTACGACGTGCTGCGGACGCCCGACGGCCGGGCCGAGCGGCTGAAGGTGCGGTCGATGGTCGGCCTGCTGCCGCTCTGCGCGGCCACCGTGTTCGAGGGCCAGCTCCTCGCCAAGTACCCGGAACTGGCCGACCGCCTCCGCTGGTTCCTCGAGTCCCGCCCCGAGGTGTGTGCGGCCATCCACGACCCCCGCAAGCCCGGCGTCGCCGGCCGCAAGCTGGCCTCGGTCCTGGACGAGGCCAAGCTCCGCCGGGTGCTGGCCAAGATGCTCGACGAGTACGAGTTCCTGAGCCCGTACGGCATCCGGTCGCTGTCCCGGTACCACGAGCGGCACCCGTTCGTGATGCACGTGGGCGGCCAAGAGTACCGCGTCGGCTACCTGCCGGCCGAGTCCGACACCGGCATGTTCGGCGGCAACTCGAACTGGCGGGGGCCGATCTGGATGCCGGTGAACGCGCTCATCATCCGCGCCCTGCTCCAGTACCACACGTACTTCGGGGACGGCTTCACCGTCGAGTGCCCGACCGGCTCCGGCCGGCACCTGAACCTCTACCAAGTCGCCGAGGAGATCGGCCGGCGGCTGGCGGGCATCTTCCTGCGGGACGGGGACGGCCGCCGCCCGGTCTACGGGGGCGCGGAGAAGTACCAGGCCGACCCCCACTGGCGGGACTACGTCCTCTTCTACGAGTACTTCCACGGCGACAACGGGGCCGGGCTCGGGGCCAGCCACCAGACCGGGTGGACCGGGGTGGTCGCCCGGAGCATGCACCTGTTCGCCACCCTGACCGGGGACCAGGTCGTCGAGGCGGGCAAGCGGGCCTACTTCCCGCCCCCGGCGGCCCCCGCCGGCGGCGACCGGCTCCCCGCCGCGGCCCCGGCCGGCCGGTGAGTGGTATTGGTCGGGCGTGTCGAGCCGGCCCCGGCCGGCGACGACGCACCGGGGGGTGGGTGGTGCGTCGTCGCGGACCGCCGACGGTCCGCCCGACACACCCTACGGGGCCCAGCCGGATCGCGGTGAAGCGCCGGCCGGGTGGGACGAGTCCGCGAAGTCACACGGAGGCTCGCCGGTGTTCCTCGACTACCTGGCCCTCTTCCTGCTGCTGCTGAGCGTCTGCGTGGTGTTCTACACCTTCATCTACATCCACGAGCTGCCGCACAAGTTCGCCGAGGAGCGGGACCACCCCCACTCGGAGGCCATCTTCTTCGCCTGCTGGCTGAGCCTGTTCACCCTCCACGCCATCTGGCCGATCGTCTTCATCTGGGCGGTCGCCCACAAGAAGCGCCGCCTGGGGGCGGACGGGCCGGTCCCGCCGGGGCCGAACGGCGAACCGGCCGACCGGTTCGCGGCGCTCGAGGAGCGTCTCCGGAAGCTGGAAGCCGCCCAACACTAACCGAGACGCTCACCCGGGGGCATACCGTGCTCGAACTCATCGTCGGGACGTACGGCGTCCTGTGCTGGCTGCTGTTCAAGAAGTTCAGGCTAATCCCGGTCACGACATACACGGTCTGTACCGCGATCCTGATCGGGGCCGTAAGCCTCCTGTTGCTGTACGTCATGCTCTCGATCTTCCACCCGGTCGCCCACGACGGCCGGCTGTACGCCCCGGTCGTCCAGGTCGTCCCGCAGGTCCGGGGGACGGTGATCGAGGTGCCGGTCGAGGCGAACAAGCCGCTCAGGAAGGGGGACGTGCTGTTCAAGATCGACCCGCAGCCGTACCAGATCGAGGTCGACCGGCTCCGGGCGTCGCTGGCGGCGAAGAACAGCAAGTTCGCCCAGCTCGCCGAGCAACTGGCCGCCGCCGAGGCCGCCACCAGGCAGGCCCGGGCCAACCTGCTCGTGTCCGAATCGACCTACGACCGGCAACTCCGGGAGGAGGCCGAGCGGGCCCGCAGCGAGGTCGCCCAGGTGAAGGAGCGGCTGGAACTGGCCCAGGCCCAGTTGGCCCGGTCGAAGGAGACGTTCGCCCGCGGGGCCGGCAGCCAGCAGGAGTTCGACCGGACCGAGGCCAACTACCAGGCCCTCCAGCAGGAGTTCAGCAAGGCCCAGACGGACGAGCGGCTGGCCGCCGAGAGGCTGAAGAGCGGCAGCGCCAGCCTGGAGGCCACCCGGCAGGCGCTGGCCCAGGCGGAGGCCGCGGAGCGGAAGGTCCGGACCGAGTTCAACGCCCAGATCGACGGCCAGAACCCGGAGGTGCGGGAGACGATGGCCCTCCTGGATAAGGCCCGGTGGGACCTCGACCAGACGGTCGTGCGGGCCCCGACCGACGGGTACGTCCCGCAGAAGCTCCTCCGCCCGGGCATGATGGCGGTCCCGTTCCCGCTCAAGCCGCTGATGGCCTACGTGGTGGAGGAGCGGCCGGCCCTCGTGGCCACGTTCGCCCAGAAGGTCATCTCCGACATCAAGCCCGGGATGCACGGGGAGGTGACGTTCAAGCTGTACCCGGGGCGGACGTTCCCGGTGACGGTCCGGCGAGTGCTGACCGCCATCCCGGAGGGCGAGCTGGACGCGACCGGCCAGATCATCGCCGCCACCCCGGCGACCGAGCACGGGCACGTCCCGGTGGTGTTCGACTACGACGAGGACGTGGCCGGGCTGAACCTCCCGGTCGGCGCGCAGGGGAGCGTCGCCATCTATACGGACCGCGTCCACGCCCTGTCGATCCTCCGCAAGATCGTCCTGCGGATCAAGAGCTGGGAGAACTACGTCTTCTGATGTCGCGGCGGCCCGCCGCGCGGGAGGAACCGAGCATGCACGGCGTCGGCGACCTGAACCTCTGGGCGCTCGGCTACGACGACCCGGACCGGGCCCGGGAGGTCCGCGCTCAAATCCTGGGCTTCGAGGACCTGCACGGGCTCCACGTCAACGACGCGGTCGTCGTCGCCCGCCTTGCGGACGGCTCGTTCACCCTCGCGCGGGACGAGCAGCCGACGGCGGCCACGGGCGTGGCCGGGTTCGGCTTCCTCGGCCTCGTCATCGGGGCGGTCGTGCTCCAGCCGCTGGCCGGGGCGGTGGTCGGCGCGGCGCTGGGCGGGCTGGGGGTGGGCCTGGCCAAGCGGCTCGGCATCGACGACGCCTTCGTCCGCGAGGTCCGGGGGCTGATGCGGCCCGGCACGTCCGCCCTGTTCCTGCTGACCCGGACGGACAACCCCGAGGCGGTGGTCCGGCACATCACCGGCCTCGGCGGGGCCGTCGTGAAGACCAACGTCCACGCCGACCTGGCCCGACAGGTTCAGGAGGCCCTCGACACCCCGCGGCCGACGCCGTGAGGGCCTTCCGCCAACACGAAGGGTGATGCCATGACCCCCGCGGCCGTCGGCTACCCCTCCCCCCTCGGGGCGACCGTGCTCGACGGGGGCGCCAACTTCAGCCTCTACTCCCGCACCGCCACGGGCGTGGAGCTACTGCTCTTCGACCGCGCGGACGACGCGAAGCCGGCCCGGGCGGTCGCCCTCGACCCGGTGGCGAACCGGACGTACCACTACTGGCACACGTTCGTCCCCGGGGTGAAGCCGGGGCAGCTCTACGGCTACCGGGTCCACGGCCCGGCCGACCCGGCCCGGGGCCTGCGGTTCGACGCCGACAAGGTCCTGCTCGACCCGTACGCCCGCGGCGTGGTCGTGCCGGACGGCTACTCCCCCGAGCCCGCCCGCCGGCCCGGGGACAACGCCGCGACCGCCATGAAGGGCGTGGTCGTGGACCCGGCCGGCTACGACTGGGAGGGCGACGCACCGCTCCGCCGGCCGTCGGCCCGGACCTTCATCTACGAGATGCACGTCCGCGGGTTCACCCGCCACCCCAGCTCGGGGGTCAAGGAGTCGGTCCGCGGCACCTACGCCGGGCTGGCCGAGAAGATTCCGTACTTGAAGGACCTCGGCGTCACCGCGGTCGAGTTGCTCCCCGTCCACGCCTTCGACCCCCACGCCTGCCCGCCGGGGTTGGTCAACTACTGGGGCTACCAGCCGGTCGCGTACTTCGCCCCGCACCCCCTGTACAGTTCCCGCCGCGACCCGCTCGGCCCGGTGGACGAGTTCCGGGACATGGTCAAGGCCCTCCACCGGGCCGGCATCGAGGTCATCCTGGACGTGGTGTTCAACCACACCGCCGAGGGCAACCACGACGGCCCCACCCTCTGCTACCGCGGGATCGACAACCCGACCTACTACATCCTCGAACGGGGCGGCGAACGGTACGCCGACTACACCGGCTGCGGCAACACCCTCAACGCCAACCACCCGGTCGTCCGGCGGCTGATCGTGGACAGCCTGCGGTACTGGGTGACCGAGATGCACGTCGACGGGTTCCGGTTCGACCTCGCCTCGATCCTGTCGCGGGACGAATCGGGCCGGCCGCTGCCGAACCCGCCGGTCCTGTGGGACATCGAGTCGGACCCGGCCCTGGCCGGCACCAAGCTGATCGCCGAGGCGTGGGACGCGGCCGGGCTGTACCAGGTCGGCAGCTTCGTCGGGGACGCCTGGAAGGAGTGGAACGGGCGGTTCCGGGACGACGCCCGGGACTTCTTCCGGGCCGCCCCGGGGTCGGCCCGGCGGTTCGCCGACCGGCTGGTCGGCAGCCCCGAGGTGTACGGGCACAAGCGGCGGGAGGCCGAGCAGAGCGTCAACTTCGTCACCTGCCACGACGGGTTCAGCCTGGACGACCTCGTCTCCTACGACCGCAAGCACAACGAGGCCAACGGCGAGGACAACCGCGACGGGGCGGACGACAACCGGAGCTGGAACTGCGGCGTGGAAGGCCCGACCGACGACCCGGCCGTCGAGGAGCTGCGGAACCGGCAGGTCAAGAATTTCCTGACCGTCACGATGATGTCGCTCGGCGTCCCCATGATCGTCATGGGCGACGAGGTCCGGCGGACCCAGGGCGGGAACAACAACGCCTACTGCCACGACGACGCGGCCAACTGGTTCGACTGGTCGCTGGTCGAACGGCACGCGGACGTCCACCGGTTCGTCAAGCTCCTGCTCGCCCGCCGGCTGCTGCGGGACGTGGCGCACGAGGAGCAGCGGGTGAGCCTGTCCGAGATGCTGGAGCGTGCGAACGAGGCCTGGCACGGGGTGAGGCTGAACCGGCCCGACTGGGGCGAGAGCTCGCACGCCTTCGCCCTCGGGGCGGAGCTGCGGCGGGAGCGGGTCGACTTCCACCTGATCCTGAACGGCTACTGGGAGCCGCTGGAGTTCGAGCTGCCGCCGGCCGCCGCCGGCGGCCCGTGGCGGCGGTGGATCGACACCTTCCTCCCGACGCCCCAGGACATCGTCGAGTGGCGGGCCGCCCCGGCCGTCTCAGGTAATGCCTACCGGGCCGGCCCCCGGTCCGTGGTCATGCTATACCGAGATGCGGACTGATCGGGTCGTGAGTCTCGGGCGTCGCCCCGTTCCTTTCGTGAGGCGTAGGGCTGCGGATCCCGATCGCACCGTCCCTGGTCCTGGCGGCCGCGGCCGGGGCCGCCCGGGCGGCCGGGCCGGCGGCCGACCTGCTCGGGTGGGTCCCGGACCGGGCGAACGTCGCCCTGGTGATCGACGCCGAGGCGCTGTACCGGCCGGAGGTCGCCCGGAGCAACCGGTGGGGGTCCCCGGACGTGCCGACGACCGGCCTCGACGCGCCCCCGGGGGCGCCTCCAAGCTGGTCGTCGCCAGCCAGTTCGCCCCGGAGTCCGGCCCGGCCTGGGAGGTCACGGTCGTGGCCCTCAAGAAGCCGGCCTCCGAGGCCGACTTCGCCCGGCGGAACGACGGCACCCGGCAGACGATCGCCGACCGGCCGGTGGTCCTGACCCCCCGGCACGGGTACGTGGCCAACCCGGTCCCGGGGTGGCCGGGGCGCACCAGCCGCCGAACCGGCCGGACGTCGGCCGGTGGCCGCGGGAGTCGACCGGGGGGTCCCGGCCGGGCTGTCCGAGTACCTCAAGCAGGCGGCCGCCCGGGTCGGTGCGACCACCCCCGTGGTGCTGGCGGTCGACACCGCCGACATGTTCGACCCGGGGCGGCTGAAGGCCGGGCTGGGGAAGGCCGACGCCCCGAAGGGCAAGGCCCTGGCGGCGGACGCCCCGGTGCGGCTGTTCGCCGGGCTGAAGGGGGTGACGCTGGCGGTCCGGGCGACCGACAAGCGGACCGGCGAGCTGCGGCTCGACTACGCCCGCACGGCCGCCCCCGCTCGTCGACGTCGGCAAGCCGCTGGTCCTGGAGGCCCTGGCCCGCACGGGGGTGGTGGCGGACGAGATGAACGGGTGGGCGTTCGCGGCCAAGGGGGAGGCGGTGACGCTCGCCGGCCCGCTCACCCCGGACGCGGCCGACCGGTTGGTCGCCCCGCTGCTCGGCCCGGGCGTCGCGGCGTCCGGACCCGGACGGGTCGAACGCCGTGGCCGAGGCGTTGCTCAAGGACTTCAAGGCGGTCGAGAAGCTGTCCCACGAGACCCGGAACTCGAAGCCCGCCGCGACACCTGGCCGCCGGGATGCACTCGCCCTTCCGCCGACCGCCGGCCGAGGCCGTCCTCCGGGAAGCGGCCGCTTACGGCGAAGCCTGCGGCCGGACCTCGGGCGGGGCCAGTGTGACGGGCGGGGTGGGGACCGGCTCGTTGATGCAGGAGTACGCCACCACGTAAGGCCACGTCACGACATCGCCGATCAGGCTGAGCGGCAGGTCCGCGGCGCAGAAGAGCATGAGCGCGGCCTGCGGGTACTGCTCGGACTCCGACCTGGGGTGCGCCCGGAGGCCGAGGTCCCCGCCCGCCGCCTTCCGGATGCACCAGATGTCGTGCCTCACCCCGCCGAACGGGACCTTCCCGCCCTCCTCGGGGCCCGGCCGGACCAGGTTCGCGGCCGTCCCGCACCCGGCGGCCGGCAGGGCCGTGAGCGCCAGCGCGACGCCGATGTTGCGGAACGCCATCTGTCGGGTCCCCTGGGACGAGTGTGGGGGTCATCCGCCCGGCTCGGTCGGGCCTGCCGCTCACGGCCCGCCCTTCCCCTTGGGCGGGGCGGGCGGCAGGGCATCCGGCCGCGGCAGCGCGGGGAGGTCCTTGGGCGGGGCGGGTTGCGGGACGTCCGGCAGCGGCGGCAGCCCGGCCGGCTCCTTCACCGGGCGGGGCGGGGGCAG
>JAIEQO010000778.1 GCA_019747655.1 Gemmataceae bacterium
TGCGACACCTTCCGGGCGGCGGCCGTCGAGCAACTGACCGTCTGGGCCGGGCGGATCGGCTGCGAGATCGTCAAGCAGGGGCAGAACGCCGACCCGGCGGCCGTCGCCCACGACGCCTGCGAGAAGGCCAAGGCCCGGGGCTTCGACGTGCTGATCGTCGACACCGCCGGCCGGCTCCACACCCAGACCCACCTGATGCGGGAGCTGGAGAAGATTCACAAGGTCGTGACCCGGCAGGTCCCGGGGGCCCCGCACGAGGTCCTGCTGGTCCTCGACGCCAGCAACGGGCAGAACGCCGTCACCCAGGCCGAGCAGTTCTCGAAGTCGGTCAAGTGCACCGGGATCGTGCTGTCGAAGCTGGACGGGACGGCCAAGGGCGGGGCGGTGTTCGCCATCAAGCAGAAGCTCGGGCTGCCGGTCAAGTTCGTCGGGGTCGGGGAGGGGGTGGACGACCTGGAGCCGTTCGACCCGGACGCCTTCGTGGCGGCGCTGTTCGAGGAAGGGTAACCGGGACCCGAGGCCGACAGCGGGGTTTTCGGCAGTCGGAAATGGCCGCGGGGCGGAACCGGTCAGAGGGAACTGTGGTAGGCGATGACCAGAGCTGGGAGGTCGGGCGCGGACCCGTTTTCGATGGCCGTGAGCGAGGTCACGAGCTGGGGGAGAACGTCATTCTCGAACGGTGCATACTCGGCCGATGGGACGCCTTATGAGGCACCCCAGCCGCGAGTAATCAAGTCACGAAAGACGGATCGGAAGACGAACGAGGCGAGACTCGCCTCGTGTTTAAACCAGTCGAAGCAAAGGTCACTGGCATCCCTGGCGCGGTCGTCGATCACCGGACCGCTAGCGAGCAGCGATTTCAGCCGGGCCGGGTACGACATCGGTAGCCACCCCGAAATCTTCCACGGTGAAGACCGTCTGGTAGTCCTCGATGCCCTCGCGGGCGTAGAGGTCCCTGGCCCCCTTGAGCCGGTCCACCAGGGCCAACACCCGGGCCACCTCGCAGCCCTTCTCCCGGACGGCCCGGATGGCTTTCAGGGCGGACTCGCCTCGCGTCACCACGTCGTCAACGATCACCACCCGGGAGCCGGGTTTGAGTGCCCCCTCGATCAGCTTCCGGGTGCCGTGCGACTTGACGGCGTCCCGGACCCAGAACCCTTCGATCTGGCGGCCGGTCCGGTAGTAGGCGATCACGGCCGCCGTCGTCAGGGGGATCGCCCCGGCCTCCAAGCCGCCGACGGCGGCGAACTCGATGTCCGCGGTGTAGTCCCGGATGACTTCCCCGATCAGGTACGCCCCCTCCGGGGACACCTCGGTCATCTTTCCGTCGAAGTAGTAGCTGCTCACGTCCCCGGACGCGAGCTTAAACGGCCCCCGCGTGTCGAGCGAGCGGGTGGCGAGCAGGTGGTGGAGTCGGTGCTTGAAATCGCTCATGGCGTCGGTCGTCCGCGGGGGGGCGGGCACAACGTAACGGCCCGCCGTCGGAGACATCGGCCGTGGTCCCACTGCCAGTCTAGTTTTCGGGTTGGCCGGCGGGGAGAGGGCGGCCGGCGGGGCGTCACCCGTGCGACAACCCGGCGAGTTTGCCAACGGCCGCGGGCCGGGATCGTTCCCCGGTTCCGTCGTTGGCAGTCCGCCCCCGGAACACCGGCTTGACCCCCGGCTCGCACCGGGTGCCGATCACGCAGCAGACGTTGTGGCAGAGGGTTTGCACCCCTGGTTGTCTTCACCTACCCGACGAACACCCCGCCGGTGAACCCCGGGAAGGCGTCGAACCCGGCCAGGGGCGAAGCCCCGCCGCCGGCGAAGTCCTTCCCCGCGTAGGCCGTCACCCGGCTGCCGGCGGCCGCCCCGTCCCCGACCACCACGTCCGCGTTCGCGTCCCCGTCCAGGTCCTTGGCCGCCACCCGCACCCCGCCCCGGTTGGCCGGGTCCCCGGCGAAGAAGTTCGACACCGGGGTGGCCAGGGCCGAGTCCACCCCGTCGGCCAACAACAGCCCGCCGCTGAGCGTCAGCACCCGCGGCCCGCCGCCCGGCCCGGCCCCGGCGATCAGGTCGCCCCGGCCGTCCCCGTCCACGTCCCCCACCGCCAGGTAGGCCCCGTTCCGCAGGGCCGCCTCGAAGACGAAGAAGTCGGCCGCCAGCTTCCGTGGCCCGGCCTGGACCGACGGCCCGTCGAACAGGGCCACCCGCGGCCCGCCGCCGAACCCGGCCGAGATCGCCAGGTCCGCCTTCCCGTCACCGGTCAGGTCGCCGACCGCCGCCCGGGCCCCGCCCCGGAAGTTGCTGTCGTCGATCCCGAAGAAGCTGGCCGCCGGGGCGAAGTCCCCGCCGCGGAACACCAGCACCCGCGGGCCGCCGCCCTCGTCCGGGGTGACGACCAGCTCCGCCTTGCCGTCCCCGTCCAGGTCGCCGGCGGCCAGGAACACCCCGCCGGGAAAGCCCTCCATCACCCCGGCCGCGAACAGGTCGGACCCGGTCACCCCGTCGACCACCCGGACCCGGGCGGGTGTCCCCGGCCCGGTCCCGGCGGCCACGTCGACCACCCCGTCCCCGTTGAAGTCGGCGGCCGCCGTCCGCACCCCGGCCGGCGACCCGGGGAAGGCGTCCATCCCGGCCCGGACCGACCCGTCCGGGTTGTACACCGTCACCCGCCCGCCGGCCCCGGCACCGACCGCGAACACGCCGAGGGGCCCCCGGGCGACGGTGATCGTCACCCGGGCCGGGGTCGAGTACGCCCCGTCCCCGGCCCGGTAGGTGAACGAGTCGGTCCCGGAGAACCCGGCCGCCGGGTTGTAGGCGAAGCTGCCATCCGGGAGGAGGTCGAGCGTCCCGTCGGCCGGGCCGGACTCGACCGCGGCGGTGACCGCGACCCCCGGCCGGAAAGCGTCGTTCGCCAGCAGCCCCGGGGCGGCCACCGCCAGCGGCCGGCCGGCGATCGTCCGGAAGGCGTCGTCCTCGGCCAGCGGCGGGGTGATGAGCGTCCCCTGGCCGCCGGGGAGGGAGACCACGACCGGCGCGAACCCGTCGACCGCCAGCCCGTCCGGGGTGAAGGCGTACCGCCGGCCGAGGGAGTCGAACCGGGCCACGTCCGCACCGCCGCCGCCGTCAACCGTCCGGCGGACCGGGAGCGGGGCGAAGGTCACGTCGTCCGCCGCGGGGCTGCCGACGAAGTGCTCGACCCGGCCGTCCAGCCGGACCCGGTTCCCGGCCGAATCGACCGCCTGCTCGGCCCCGGAGTCGAGGTGCAGCCGGACCCCGCCGGCCGCCCCGGCGAAGCTGACCACGTCGTCCCCGGCCGGGTCGGTGATCTGGTTCAGCCCGCCGCCGGACGGGGCCAGCCGATAGAGGTCGTCCCCGGCCCCGCCGGACAGCACGTTCGACCCGCCGCGACCCGCGAGGACGTTGGCGTTCCCGTCCCCGGTGAGGGTGTCGTCGCCGGCCCCGCCGGTGGCGTTTTCCACCCCGGCGAGCTGGACGCCCGGGCCGGTCCCGGCCCCGAGGTTGACCGTCACCCCGGCGGTGAAGGCCGAGTAGTCGATGGTGTCGGAACCGCCCTGGCCGTCGAACGACGCGGCCGGCCCGCCGCCGGTGCCGGCCGGGACGGCGAACCGGTCGTTCCCCCCGCCGCCGAAGACCGCCACCGGGATCGTGAGCGGGGCCGACGGGGCGAACACGTCGGCCCCGGCCCCGCCGCGGAGGGTGAGGGCGGTCGGGGCCGGCATCGACAGCCCGCCGGGGACCAGCCCGTCCACCTCGGTGGCCGAGAAGCCGACCATCCGCCCGGCCGTCCCGCCCGAGTCGTCCACCGACACCTCGAACGTCCCCCCGGCGGACGCCAGGTCGATCCGCCCGAGTAGCCCGGCGGTCGTCCCGCCCAGGCCCGGGGCGGCCGTCCCGAGGTTGACCCGGTCGGCCCCGGCGACGCCCCGGACCTCCAGCGGCCCGGCCGTCTCGCGGACGTTGACCTGGTCGGCCCCGAGCCCGGCGTGCAGGGCGGTGACGACCCCGGCCGGGGTGCCGAGGATGGTGAACGTGTTGCCGCCGGGGCCGCCCCAGACGGTCAGGGTGGCCAGTCCGCCGCCGAGCCGGACGGACCCGGGGAGCAGCCCGGACAGGGTGTCGCCGGTCAGGGTGGCGGCCCGGGCGGTCGGGTCGGCCGAGTCGTCGACGGTCACGGCGACCGTCCCGCCGGTGCTGCCGGCCGCGACGGCCCCGGTCACGCCCTGGACCGTCCCGGCGTTGCTCACCCGGACGGTGTTCGCCCCGCTCTGGCCGTCGACTGCCACCGGCCCGGCGGCGGCCACGACGGCGACGGTGTCGTCCCCCGGCCCGGCCAGGACCGCGAGCGCCACCCCGGCCGGCGATCCGACCACGGTGAACGTGTTCCCGCCGGCCCCGCCGCGGAGGGTCGCGGCCGTGACCTCCCCCGGGGTGTAGGTGACATCGGCCGCGGCCAGCCCCGTCACCGACCCGGCGTCGACGGTCACGGCCCGGCCGGCGGTGTCGGTCCGGTTGTCGATCGTCAGGGCGGCGGTCCCGCCGGTGCTGGCGACCGTCACCGGCCCGGTGGTGAGGCCGCGGGCCCCGGCCGGGTCGCCGCCGAGCGTCACCCGGTTCGCCCCCGGCCCGGCGTCGACCGCCACCGGGGCGTCGGCCGACTGGACCGTGACCGCGTCGTCCCCGTCCCCGGTCTCGACCACGAGGTCGCCGACCGCGGCGGCCGGGACGCGGACGGTGTAGGCGTCGTCGGCCACCGACCCGGCGGGCAGCGACGGGCCCGGGGCGATCGGGTCGGCCGGGTCGTGGAACCGGTACTCCCCGCCGGCCAGCGAGACGGTGAGGGCGTTGGCGGCCCCGGGGGCGGCGGCGTACGTCAGGGTGGCGGTCGCCGGGTCGAAGAGGAGGCCGGCGGGGACCGACCGGTCTTCCAGCGGCTCGGCCCGGAGGCGGCGGGGGCGGGGCATGGGCGTCACTCGTGAGGGGGTGAACGGGGCCGGGCGGGGTCAATCGACGACCAGCGGGACGAGGTCGAAGTCGAAGTAGTCGACGGGCTGGAGGGCGCCGGTGAAGGCCACCCGGCTGACCCCGTCGTCGAGCCCGTCGTCGGCCCCGTCGTGGACGGTCAGGGCGTCGGCCGTCCCGGGCCCGCCGCTGACTGCGAACGCGGTGACGGCCGACCCCGTGATGTCGACCGCGTTGCCGGCCGCCCCGCCGTCGCCGGCGGAGAGCACGACCAGCTCCATCGCCCCGGTCAGTTGGACCGCGGCCGCCCCGGACCGGGCGACCCCGGCCGCGGACAGGGTCCACGCGGCCGGGCCCGGGTCGGCGGCGGTGTCGTTGACGGTCAGCGAGTCGACGCTGGCCGCGTTGGTCAGGTTGACCGTCACCCCGCCGGCGAGGTCGTACCGGTTGCTCATCTGCCCGACGCTGATGTCGTTGGCGGTGCCGCCGGCGTTGACGGTCAGGGTCTGGCCGGCGGCGGTGCCCTCGACGGCGACGGCGTTCGCCCCGGTCCCGGTGGTGACGACGGTGCCCTCGAACCCGTCGGAGTCGAACGTCAGCCCGTCCCGGCTGACGGTGCCGGCCGCCAGAATCCAGGCGGCGGCGGTCCCGTTCGCTCCGTCGTCGACGGCGAGGGTGTCGGTCCCCGGCCCGCCGGCCAGGGTGAGGGCGGCGAGCTGGGCGTTGAGGTTGGTCAAGGTGAAGGCGTCGGCCCCGGGGCCGCCGTCGAGGGTGTACGAGATTCCGCCGGCGGTGCTCCGGACCTGGAACGTGTCGGCCGCGGTGCCCCCGGTCAGCACGCGGAAGCCGGCGGCCGTCAGGGTCCGCCCGCCGCTGGCGTAGGCGGGCGGCCCGGCGGCGTCGTCGACCGTCCAGGTCGCGGCGGTGTTCCGGCCGGTCAGGGCGTGGGCGGGGCCGGCAGCGGCCGTCACCGCCGAGACGTTCTTGAACCCGCCGACCCGGCTGCCGGTCCCGTCGAACCCGGCCGCCCCGCCGAGACCGGTCAGGGTGAGGGCCTGCGCCCCGGGGGCGGCGGTGTAGTCGAGGGCGTTGGCCCCGCCCCCGCCGTCGACCGTCCCGGCCACCGTCCCGGCCAGGGCGAAGGTGTCGGCCGCCGACCCGCCGCGGAGGTTCTCCATCCCCCGGAAGGCGACCCCGGCGACGGTCCCGGCGTTCGCCCCGGACACGGCCCAGGTGGCGGCCGCGTTCGGCCCGGCCAGGGTGTCGCCGGCGGCCGCGTCCGACTCGACATCGTTGATCCCGGAGAAGGCGGCCACCACCGCCGCCCCGCCGGTCGTCTTGGCGGCACTGGCGGTCTGGAGGTTGACCGTCACCCCGCCGGCGAAGCCCTCGAACCGGAGCGACCCGAGGGTGCCGGCCCCGGCGGCGACCGAGCCGGAGGTCTTGCCCGCCCCGCCGGCGTAGACGAAGGTGTCGTTCCCGGGCCCGCCGGCCAGGTTGGCGTAGCCGGCGAAGGCGGTTGCGTTCGCCCCGTCGGAGAGGCTGCCGGTGTCGGCCCCGGTGACGGTCCAGGTGTTGGCCGTCGCCCCGCCGCTGTACCCGGTCAGGGTCGAGCCGGTGCCGTTGCCGGTGTGGGCGTCGACCCCGACGAACCCGCCGGCGATGGCCGCGGTGGTCCCGGCGTGGTGGTTCGTCAGGGCGACGGCCACGGCCCCGGTCCGGGCCGAGAAGTCGAGGGTGTCGGTCCCGCCCCCGGCGTCGACGGCCCCGGACACCGACCCGCCGTCGCGGAAGGCGAAGGTGTCGGCGGCGGTCCCGCCGGACAGGTTCTCGAACCCGCCGAAGCCGACCGCCCCGACCGTCCCGGCGTCGGCCCCGGTGACGGTCCAGGTGGTCGGGGCGTTCGGCCCGACGAGGACATCCCCGCCGCCGGCGTTCCCCTGGTAGTCGTTGACCCCCGAGAAGGCGGCCACCACCCCGGCCCCGCCGGCCGTCATGGTGGCGGCCGCGGCCTGGAGGTTGACCGTCACCCCGCCGGCGTACCCGCTGAACCGGACCGAGTTGGTCGTCCCGCCCCCGCCGGACAGGGTGCCGGTCGTCTTCCCGGTGCCGCCCGAGAAGTGGAAGGTGTCGTCG
This sequence comes from Gemmataceae bacterium, assembly GCA_019747655.1. Lineage (GTDB taxonomy): Bacteria > Planctomycetota > Planctomycetia > Gemmatales > Gemmataceae > Urbifossiella. The sequence goes on from JAIEQO010000778.1 coordinate 7,102, forward strand.
GCGGTGCCGCCGGTGAGGTTGGCGAACCCGGCGAACGTCGGGCCGCCGCTGATCGACCCGCCGTCGGTCCCGCTGACGGTCCAGGTGGTGGCCGCGTTCCGGCCGGTCAGGGTCGAGGCGGAGCCGTTGCCGGTGAGCACGTCGATGTCGGAGAAGGTGCCGCCGATCCGGGTGCCGGTGCCCCCGGCCGCACCGGTCAGGGTGACGGCGACGGCCCCGGGTACGCCGGCGTAGTTCAGCCGGTCGCTGCCGCCGGCCCCGCCGCCGATCGACCCGGTGACGCTCCCGTTGGCCGGCCCGAAGGCGAACGAGAACGTGTCGTCGGCGGTGCCGCCGGTCAGGTTCTCGAACGCGGAGAACAGCGGACCGACGCCGAACAGCCCGGCGTTCGACCCGGTCAGGAACCAGGCGTTGGCCGCGTTCGGGCCGGTCAGGGTGTCGTTCCCGCCGCCGCCGACGAGGGCCGCGACGTTGGAGAACGCCCCGTTCAACCCGGTCCCGGTGCCGGCCGCGGGGCCGGTGAGGGTCACGCCGACCGCGGCCGACCGGCCGGCGTAGCTCAGGGTGTTCTCCCCGCTCCCACCGTCGATTGAGCCGGTCAGGGTGACGCCGTCGGCGGCCAGGGTGACGGTGTCGTCCCCGGCCCCGCCGAGGAGGTCGGCCCGGGCCGTTCCGGTGACGGTGAACGTGTCGGCCCCGCCGTTGCCGCGGACGGTGAACTTGTGGGCCGTCGCCGACCCGGCCAGGGTGAAGGCGTCGGCCTGGGTGTCGGAGCCTTGCAGGGTGATGCCGGCGAACGCCCCGCCCACGGCCCGGTAGGTGACCGGGACCGGGGCCAGCCCGGCGACCCGGGCGGCCGTGACGGTGACGGCGTTGCCGGCGGCCGCGGCGGTGTCGTCGAGGGTCAGGGTGTTTGTGGCCCCGGCGCCGGCGTCGACCGTCAGGGCACCGGTCACGCCGTCCAGCCCGGCCCCGGCCGTCCCGACGGCGATCGTGTCGTTCCCGGCCCCGGCGTTCACCGCGGTCGGTCCGCGGGTGGCCGCCACCGTCACGGCGTCGTCCCCGCCGTTGGTGTCGACCCGGACGGCCGCGGTCCCGGCCGTGACGTTCACCGTTACGGTGTCGGGGGCGTCGGACGTGGCCACCCGCAGGCTGCCGACGTTCGCGTAGCCGATCACCTTCCCGCCGGGCAAGAGTCCGCTGATCTGGGTTTGGGTGACGGTCACGGTGGCCCCGGCCCCGCCGGCGTTGCCGACGGCCAGGCTGCCCGACCCGCCGCCGGTGACGGTCACGTTCCCCCCGATGCCGGCCACCGTCCCGGTGTTGGCCGGGGCGTCCGACGACAGGCTGACGGCCAGGCTGCCGGCCGAGGTGGCGGTCAGGTCGACGGGGGTGGCCCGGACGTTCAGCACGTCGGCCCCGTTCCCGAGGTCGACGACGACCCGGGTGACGCCGGCCGTCGGGCCGGAGACGGTCGGCGTGCCGGCCCCGGCCCAGCCGGCCGGGGCGGCGGTGATCGGGGCGGCGTCGTTGAACCGGTAGTTCGCCCCGGACACCGACACGGTCAGGGCGTTCGCCTCGCCGGGGGCGGCGGTGTACGTCAGGACCCCGCCGGCGAGGGCGAGGGCGGCCGGGACGGCCCGGTCTTCGATCGGCTCCAGCCGGAGCCGGGCCGGGCGGACGGGTCGGCGGGCGGGCATCCGGGCGTCTCCGGGTGTGCGACTCGGCGGAGTCAGGCGGACCGACGCCGGATGTGTAGAACGCGACGGAAGTGTGGGCGGGCCGAAATGACTCGGCGACCGGACATCCGGACGGGGGTTAGGCCGCCCGATCGGGCGGGGGCTGATTTCTTCGGCCGGGGCTGAAGACGGGCCGCCGCTCAGGCCGGGGCGAACTCCCACAGCCGGCAGGCGATCTTGCCGTTGAAGAACGGGTCGGACCGGACGACCGGCAGCCGGACCTGTTGGGCCAGGGCGTCATTACCGGTGAACAGCAGGACCCGCCAACCCGGCCAGTGGCGGCCCCACACCTCGCCGAGGCCGCGGTAGAGCCCGGCCAGCTCCCGCTCGTCGCCCAGCCGCTCGCCGTAGGGCGGGTTGCAGATGACCGTTCCCGGCGGGCCGTCCGGCGGTCGGGAATCGGCCGCGTCCATCTGGACGAGTTGGAGGAGGTGGCCGACCCCGGCGGCCCGGGCGTTGGACCGGGCGAAGGCCACGGCGTCGGCCCGGATGTCGGACCCCGCGACCGGGGCGGGCAGCTCCTTCGCCGTCCGCTCCCGGGCGTCCTGCCGCATGTCGGCCCAGAGCCGGCGGTCGAAGTCCGGCCAGCCCTGGAATCCGAACCACTCCCGGGTCAGCCCGGGCGGCCGGTTCAGGGCGATCCACGCCCCCTCGATCAGGAACGTACCCGACCCGCACAGCGGGTCGACCAGCGGGGTGTCCGGGTCCCAGCCGGCGTGCAGGAGCAGTCCGGCGGCCAGGGCCTCGTTCAGCGGGGCCTTCGTCTGCACCGGCCGGTAGCCCCGCTTGTGGAGCGAGTCCCACGAGCTGTCGAGGCTGAGGGTGGCCCGGTCGCGGCCGACGTGGAGGTTCAGCCCGACCATCGGCCGGTCGGGGTCGACGCTCGGCCGCACCCCGGTCCGCTCCCGCAACTGGTCGCAGATCGCGTCCTTGACCCGCCGGGCGGCGTACTGCGAGTGGGTGATGGCCGAGTCGCGGACGTTGCAATCGACCGCGAGGGTGTGCTCGGGGGTGAGGAACTCAGCCCATTCGACCGACCGCACGGCGTCGTACAGCTCGTCCGGCGAGCGGACGGTGGCTTCGAGGACCGGGCGGAGGACCCGGACGGCGGTTCGGAGCCAGAGGTTAGTCCTGTAGAGCAGGGCCGGGCCGCCGCGGAAGGTGACGCCGCCCCGGCCGGGGGTGATCCCGGCCGCCCCGAGCCCGGCCAGCTCCCGGGCCAGGACCGGCTCCAACCCCCGGCCGCAGGTGGCGAAGTAGGTGGGCATTGCGTGGTGATCCGGAGACCCCTCCCCCCGGCCCCCTCCCCCGGGGGAGAGGGGGAGGAAGACCCGAGCCGGTGAACTTCGTCCGGTCCCCCCTCCCCCCGCGGGGGAGGGGGATAGGGGGTGGGGTCGGAGCGGACGCCCCCGCTCGCTAAGAGCTACGCCTGGATCAGGTACACGATCAGGACCACGAATCCGATGACGGTGACGATCCCGAGCTGGATCAGCCGCTGGACGAACCAGATTTCCAGGCCCTTGCCGAACTTGATGCCCATCAGCCCGGCGTGGATGGCCGACGAGATGACCAGGTCGACCGGCAGGTCGAGGAACCGGGTGATGATCCAGGACTCCCACCGGGGCAGGCCGACCGCGTTGGCCCCGGCCCCGACCACCTTCTCCAGGATGGTCAGGGCGACGGCGTCGGCCAGGAAGTTGACCAGGATGATCCCGCTGGCCGCCAGGACCGACGGCCTGGCCACCCCGCACAGGGCGCAGGCCAGCCGGAACACGTAGGTCAACAGGTACAGGACGAGCGGGACGAGCAGGACCAGGACGACGCAGAACCCGACCGCGACCAGCGCCCCCACGTCCGCCCCCGAAGCAGTGGTCAGTGAACAGTGAGCAGCAAGCGGTGAGCAGTGATCCGGTCGGCGTCGATGCGGACTGCTGACTGGTCACCGATAACTGTTTACTGTTCACTTCTCCGAAGGGGCCGGGAACTGCCGGCACAGCTCCCGCACCCCGCCGCGGACGCGGTCGAGGACGGCCCGGTCCTCCGGGTGGGTCAGGACCTCGGTGATCCACCCGGCCACCCGCCGCATCTCGGCCGGCCCGAGCCCGCGGGTGGTCATGGCCGGGGTCCCGATCCGGACCCCGGACGGGTCGAGCGGCTTCCGCGGGTCGAACGGGATCATGTTCTTGTTGACCGTGATCCCGGCCACGTCCAGGGCGTGCTCGGCCTGCTTGCCGCTGACCCCCTTGGCGGTCACGTCGATCAGCATCAGGTGGTTGTCGGTCCCGCCGGAGACGACCGGGAACCCGGCCCGGGCCAACTCGTCGGCCAAGACCTTCGCGTTCTCGATCACCCGGGCGGCGTACTCCCGGAACGACGGCTGGAGGGCCTCCTTGAAGGCCACGGCCTTCGCCGCGATGACGTGCATCAGCGGGCCGCCCTGGATGCCGGGGAAGACGGCCGAGTCGACCTTCTGGGCCCACTCCTGCCGGCACAGGACGATCCCGCCGCGGGGGCCGCGGAGGGTCTTGTGTGTCGTGCTGGTGACGAACGCGGCGTGCGGGACCGGGTCCGGGTGCAACTTCGCGGCGACCAGCCCGGCGACGTGGGCCATGTCCACCAAGAGGGCCGCCCCGACCTCGGCGCAGATTTCGGCGAACTTGGCGAAGTCGAACAGCCGCGGGTAGGCGCTGGCCCCGGCGATGACCAGCTTGGGCTTGTGCTCCCGGGCTTTGGCCGCCAGGTCGTCGAAGTCGATGCGGTGGTCCGCCTTTCGGACCCCGTAGCTGGCCACGTTGAAGTACTTGCCCGAGAAGTTTAGCCGCATCCCGTGGGTCAGGTGCCCGCCGTGGGCGAGGTCGAGCCCGAGGATGGTGTCGCCGGGTTGCAGGAGGGCCAGGAACACGGCCATGTTGGCCTGGGCTCCGGAGTGCGGCTGGACGTTGGCGTGGTCGGCCCCGAAGAGCTGCTTGACCCGGTCGCGGGCCAGTGCCTCGGCCACGTCCACGAACTCGCACCCGCCGTAGTACCGCTTGCCGGGGTAGCCCTCGGCGTACTTGTTGGTCAGGCAGGTCCCCTGGGCGGCCATGACCGCCGGGCTGGCGTAGTTCTCGCTGGCGATCAGCTCCAGCCCGTCCTGCTGGCGCGACCGCTCCGACCGGACCGCCGCGAACAGCTCGGGGTCGGCCTGCTCCAGGATGTCCATGTCCTTCTCCCGGCGAGCGGGGGGCGTGAGCCCCCTGATGGTGGATGGATCAGGGGGCTCACGCCCCCCGCTCGCCAAAATCTTACTCTACCGAACCGCTAGCCGATCTCCACCCCGGCCGACCGGAGCCGGCCGGGGAGCGACCCGTCGGGAGTGTACACCACGCCGCGGAACCCGGCCCGGTCGGCGGCCTCGACGTTGGCCGGCAGGTCGTCCACGAAGACGCACTCGTGCGGCTCGGCCCCGGCGTACCGCAGGGCGTAGGCGAAGAACTCCGGGTGCGGCTTGCGGGCCCCGGCGTGGTGCGACGCGACGAGGTGGTCGAAATGGGCCAGGGTGTCGGCGAAGTCCTTCGTGTAGCGGACGTAGTGAGCGTCGTTGGTGTTCGACCCGAGGACCAGCCGGTAGCGGCCCTTGAGCTTCGGCAGGAGGTCGATGACCTCCGGGTTCGGCCAGAAGATGTCGGTGTACGCGGCCAGGAACTCGTCGGCGGTGCAGGACAGACGGCCGTTCAAGAGGGCCTCGCGGACGTACTCGGCGGTCGGGAACTTGCCGCACTCGTAGTCGTCGGCCAGCGGCCCGCCGTACAGGGCCAGGGCCAGTTCCACCGGGTCCATGCGGGTGTGCGCGGCGAACCGCCGGACGGCCCGGCCGTGGTCGAAGAAGGCGACGACGTTCCCGAAGTCGAAGAAGATGGTGCGGATCATGGGGGGGAAGTACGGGGGCCGCAGATGACGCAGAGAAGACGCAGACAACGCAGATGAAGAATAATCCAAGATTGATTTTCAACCAGGACTTCTGCTTATCTGCGTTCTATCTGCGTCCTCGGATCTGCGTCATCTGCGGCCCCGTATTCTCCTGACTTACTTCTCGGTCAGCCAGCGGACCATCTTCCGGGTGACCAGCTCGGGCTTGTCGCGGTGGACGAAGTGCCCGGCCCCGGGGACGGTGACGAGGGTGAACTCGTTGGCCACCCACTTCCAGTTGTCGTTCAGCCCGGCGGCCAGGAGGTACTGGTCGTCCAGCCCGTGGATCATCAGCACCGGGCACTTGACCGGCGGCAGCTCCGGGCCGGCCTTGTACGGCGGCTTGGGGTAGTTGGCCTTGTAGTAGTTCAGCATCCCCTCGGCCGACGACCGGGCGAACGCGGCGGCGTACTCCTTGCGGGCCTCCGGCTCCTTGACCCACATGGCGAGCAACTCGGGGTTGAGCTGCTTGGCCGCCTCGGGCTTCTGGAAGTTCCGGGCGTACTCGCTGTTCTTCTGCTGGGTCGGGTTGTTGGCCAGCTCCCGGCTCAGGCCGTTCAGGTGTGGCAGGTTGAGGATCACCAGCCGGTCGATCTTGTCCGGGTGGGCGGTGGCGAAGCTCCAGGCGATCGCCCCGCCCCAGTCGTGGCCGACCACCACCGCTTTCTGTTGCTTGAAGTGGGCCAGGACGGCGGCCACGTCGCCGACCAGCTTCTCCATCTTGTAGTCGTCGACGGTCGAGGGCTGGTCGCTGCCGTTGTACCCCCGGAGGTCGAGGGCCACCACCTTGAAGTGCTTGCTCAGGGCGGGGATTTGGTCCCGCCACGAGTAGTGGAAGTCCGGGAAGCCGTGCAAGAGGACGACGAGCGGGCCGTCGCCGGCGGTGACGTAGTGGAGCTTCACGCCGCCGGAGTCGAGGAACCCGGAGGTCCACGGCCCGGCCGGGACGACCGGCGGCAGCCGCTCCGGCGGCTTCGGGGCGGGCGGCGGGGCTTGCGGGGCGGGAGTGGCCGCGGCGACGGAGGCGGCCACGGGCAGCTTCAGGACGACCGCCTCGGCGTCGGTCGCCGACCGCCCCTTCGGGCCGAGGCCGAGGACGGCCTTCGTCCCGTCCGGGGTCAGGGTGAGGGCCTGGACCGGGCCGATGTCCCGCTCGCCGCCGGAGAGCCGCTTGCCGTCGGCCACCGACCAGACGGCGACGTACCCCTTGTACCGGGGGGCCGGGCCGGCGGTGACCAGGTGCTTGTCGTCCGGGGTGAAGCGGACGCCCTGGACCCAGCCCGGGTGGGACGGGGCCGGCTCGCCGGGCATGACCGGCTTGAGGTCGGGGCTCGGGAAGTCGCGGACCACGACCCCGGTGGCCACGTCCCAGAGCTTGACGGCGCGGTCGCTGCCGCCGCTGGCCAGGAATTTCCCGTCCTTGGTGAACGCGACGGTGAAGACCTGGTCGCGGTGCCCGGGCGGCCCCTTCGGGCCGTCGTCCTTCTTCGCCTCTTCCTTCTTCGGCTCCTCCTTCTTGGGCTCTTCCTTCTTGCCGTCCTTCTTGGCCTCCTCCTTGCCCTTCTTCATTTCCTCCTTCTTCGCCTCCGGCTTCGGGTCGGGGACGCCCTTGAACTCCTTCACCAGGTTCCCGGAGGCCACGTCCCACAGCTTCAGGCTCTTGTCGAAGCTGCCGGTAACGATCTGCTTGCCCCCCGGGGCCCAGGCGACGCAGTAGATCGGGTCGGCGGTGTTCGCGGGCATCGTCCGGACGTGGGCGGCGATCTCCTTCGTCGTAGCCCCTTTGGCCACGTCCCAGATGCGGAGCTTGCCGTCGTGGCCGCCGGTGGCCAGGAGCGTGCCCGTCTCGTCGAAGGCCACCGCGTCTACCAAGTTCGGGTGCTGGAACGACTTGACCGGCGCAGCCGGGGCGAACGCGGCCCGGCGGGCGAGCCGTTTGTCGGCCGGCAGGAACTCGCCGACGAATCCGAGCCCCGGGCCGGCCCCGCCGAGGGCCGCGGCCGCCGCGAACCGGCCGGCCGGCAGCCCGCCCGGGGCTTCCCAGACGCGGGCGAAGTTATCCGACCCGCCGGACGCCAGGAGGTCGCCCTTCGGGGAGAAGGCGACGGACAGCACCTGCCCGGTGTGCCCCTTCTCGCCGCCGAAGGTGAGCAACTCCTTGCCGGTGGCCGCGTCCCACACCTTCACCGTCTTGTCGAAGCTGCCGGTGGCGATCAGGGTGCCGTCCGGCGAGACGGCGACGGCGTCGACCGCGTCGGCGTGCCCCTTCAGGACGGCCGCCACGTCGCCGGCCGGGGGCTGGCCGGCGGCGACCGCCCCGGCGAACAGGACCGCGATGGACAGGAGCCGGGCGGCGGGGTACATGGCGGGCTTCTCGGGAGGGGATCGGTCGGGCGGACCGGGTTTTGCACGCGGCGGGTGGGGCTTAGTGTCGCACCCCCGGCCGGGGCCGTCAACGACCGGCGGCCGGCGAACTCGTATCACAGACGTGTCCCGTTAGCCCGGAGGAACGTTCGGCATGGGGTTGCGCGACCCGGTCAGCTCGGCCTCCCACCTGCTCACGGCCGGCTGGGCCCTGTACGCCACCCTGGTCCTCCTCCGGCTGACCCCGCCCCGGCCGGGCCGGCGGCTGGCGGTCGCCGTGTTCGGCCTGACGATGGTCCTCTTGTACCTGGCCAGCGGGACGTTCCACGGCGTCCCGTACACCCGGGCCGACAACCCGGACGAATTCCGGTTCTTCCAGAAGCTCGACCAGTCGGCCATCTTCCTGCTGATCGCCGGGACCAACACCCCGATCATCGTGACGCTGCTGGCCGGTGCCCGGCGGCGGCGGTTCCTCGGGCTGATGTGGGGCGTCGCCTTCGTCGGCGTAGGCTGCCTCTGGCTCTTGCCCAAGGCCCCGCACTGGGTCGTGGTCGGCAACTACCTCCTGATGGGCTGGCTCGGGATCGTCCCGGGGCTGCATTACGTCCGGCTGCTCGGGTTCGGGCCGATGGGCTGGGCGCTGGCCGGGGCCGGGCTGTACACCGCCGGAGCGGTCTGCGAGATCACCGAATGGCCGGTGCTGTTCGAGTACCCGGCCCGGGTGGGCTACCACGAGGTCCTGCACCTGTTCGACATGGCCGGGACGGTGGCGTTCTTCCTGTTCATCGCCCGGCACGTCGTCACCCACGACCCGCCGGCCGCGGAGGAGCCGGAATCGGGGGCCGGGCGACCCGGGGCTCACGCCCCGGGCTACGCGCTGCCGCCGCTCCGCGGCTCGGGCGGTCGGGTTGTCTCATGAGTCCCGGAGGGACGACAGCATTTAGCCGGGGGCGTGAGCCCCTGGCCGGATTCGAGCCTGTCACCGACAATGCCCGTCACGCCGTCCCCTCTCCGGCACCAGCCCCGCAGGTCCGCATGGCCCGCCTCGTCGTGCCGCTCGTTCTTGTTTCCGCCGCACTCGGGCTGGCCCAGCCGCCGGCCGACGCCCCCAAGCCGGCCGCCGCGAAAGAGATCGTCATCTCGGACGAGGCCCGGTCGATCCACCGGGACGCCCTCCTGATCGACGGCCACAACGACCTCCCGTGGGCCCTCCGGGAGAAGGACGGGCCGTCGTTCCAGAACGTCGACGTGTCGAAGCCGCAGCCGAAGTTCCACACCGACATCCCGCGGCTCAAGGCCGGGAACGTCGGGGCCCAGTTCTGGTCGGCCTACGTCCCGGTGGACACGGCCAAGAAGGGCGTGGCGGTCAAGACCACGCTCGAACAGATCGACGTGATCCACCAGCTCGCCGCCCGCCACCCGGACGCCTTCGTGATGGCCACCGGGACGGCCGATATCCTCGCCGCCCGAAAAGCCGGCAAGATCGCCTGCCTGATCGGCGTCGAGGGCGGCCACTCGATCGACAACTCGCTCGGCGTCCTCCGCGACTTCTACCGGCTCGGCGTCCGGTACATGACCCTGACCCACTCCGAGTCGCTCGACTGGGCCGATAGCTGCTCAGACGCCCCGAAGGCGAAAGGCCTGAGCCCCTTCGGCGAGGACGTGGTCCGGGAGATGAACCGGCTCGGGATGCTGGTCGACCTGTCGCACGTCTCGCCGGAGACGATGCGGGCGGCCCTGAAGGTGACGGCCGCCCCGGTGATCTTCTCGCACTCGTCGGCCCGGGGCGTGGCCGACCACCCGCGGAATGTGCCGGACGACGTGCTGAAGCTGGTGAAGGCCAACGGCGGGGTGGTGATGGTGAACTTCTACAGCGGGTTCCTGGTCCC